>JBAPTR010000001.1:0-20756 GCA_049282265.1 Desulfatiglandaceae bacterium
GAAGTCGTCTCATTCACCGGAGATCAGGAGGAGAGCCTGAGGGTCTTTTTCGGACGCTTTCTCATAGTGCACTTGGCACAGGGTTCCAACATGGACGGCTATTTGGGGTTTACGCCTCCAGAAGCCCCGGCGCTCTCTAATCGCTACCCTTAAACCCCAAATGGGCGTTCATCCCCTCCGGAGTGTTTAGAAAGGGTCTGAAAAAGAGTGTCAGGCTCTCCTCCACTTCGTTGCTCATAGACTGCTGCTTGCGGCATAAACCAGCTTTTTACGATTCCATCAAAATTAAGGAAAAGCGCCAAACGACTTGACTTGGAAATGCCGCTGTATGAATATGTTTAATATGCCTGCGGTTGAAGACGCACACGCTCATCAATGCACCGCCTGGACGTAACGATGAGCCCGCAGTTTCACAGTCAAACCATCTTGGCAGGAGAGGAACTCGCCCGTTTAGCGATTGAGGCAAAAGTGATATGGTTAACCCTGGAAAGAATCGTGTGTGCCCTGTTGAAAGGGCAGGCAGTCTCGATAACAGGATTCGAAGGTGGATACAAAATCCCCTGAAAATACTGGAGCCCTACATTGAAGAAAGGATGACGGTTCTGGATGTGGGTTGTGGCCCGGGTTTTTTCGCTGTTGATATGGCTCACATGGTTGGGAAATCCGGCCGCGTTATTGCTGCTGATTTGCAGGAAGGCATGCTTCAAAAACTGAGAGACAAGATTCAAGGAACAGAACTTGAGGGACGTGTTACACTGCATAAAAGCGAAGCAAACAGAATAGGTGTGTCAGAACCTGTTGATTTTGTGCTGTTGTTCTACATGGTTCACGAAGTTCCGAATATCGAAGAACTTTTCAGTGAGGTTGTAACCTTAATGAAACCGAACGGGAAAGTCCTCGTGGTCGAACCACCCTTTCATGTCTCAAAAAAGGCGTTTGAAGATATGGTTCAAAAAGCCCGCAAAGCAGGTCTCCAAGCTGTTGAAGGACCGAGGGTCCTTTTAAGCAAGACGGTGATTCTGAAAAAGGGGAAATAACAAAATGATGCCGCCGTCCAAGATCAATTTCGCCCAAAAGTTTTCGAGACTCCCTGACAAAGATTATTGCATGCGAATTATCGCCAAGATGAACGATTACGAATTCAAGGTTGTCAGATTTAAAGGGGAGTTTGTCTGGCATAGCCATTCGGATACAGATGAGACCTTCATCATTCTCAATGGCGTGATGATGATGCATTTCAGGGATGAGGTGGTTGAATTGAATGCCGGAGAGATGATTGTCATCCCAAAGGGAGTAGAACACAAACCGGCATCTCAGGAAGGATATGAAGCGCTTCTCATCGAGCCGGAAGGCGTTCCAAATACCGGAGATTCGGAAAGTGATATGAACATCAGTCAGGTAGAATGGATTTAGCCCGGATTTTTCATCCCGCGATGCGCTGGACTCCCATGGCGAATTTGTCCGTATCTGCTGCGTTGCATTTGAAAAATGGTCCCGACGTACTAAAAATACACCTGCGGTCGTTTTCCTTTGTGTGCCTTATGTTCCCGGGCCGCTGACATTCACTTTTCTTTGCCAAGCCCTTGGGGAATGCGGATACATCTCATTCAGCTTGACTCCGGTTTGTCAGGAGAGCTTTCCGGGGCGACCTCCCCTTTGAAAACGTCGATAATGTCCTGAACTGAGGGTGGCAAATGCCCACGGGGGTCTTTTTCAGCCTTTTCAGTGGCCGCTGCCGGGGCTGGAGCCTTTCCAATAGGGGGAGATTTACTGGCCCCCACGAGTTTTATATGGAGGTCCCGTCCGAAAAAGTCCCTGCAATAGCCCCTCAACTGCTCGAGATTCTCGGGGTCGTCAAAGTAGGCCCCGGAAAACGATCTGGACCCTTTCATCAATTCCAAGGTATCACCCGTCAATTGCAGACACTCCCATTCCTTCATGACCCTGGACATACCCCTGCTTTTGGAGGCCAGGAAGGATACAAAACGTTCCCATTCGCCGGGATCCTCTGCATCATGTGCGGTCCGGGGCGGTTCTTCGCCCCTTTCCTCGTCATCCCAGCTTGCAGCGGGTTCTGAAACCGTATGGACTCCTGCCGAGGGAGCCTGGGAAGGGGTTTGACCTAAACGGTTTTCCAGGGCCGCCACCTTCTTAAGGAGTTCGTCGAATGAGAGGAAATCCCCCACACGGCACAATTGAAGCAAGGTGGTTTCCAGCAGGATCCGGGGGTGGGTCGTATATCGCAGGCCTTCTTCATGTTGGATGAGAACATTCAACATGATCTGCAGCCTCTCATGTCCAGCCTTTTCCGCCTGCTTCCCGGCCCTTTCCCGGTCAGTTTCGGACATGTCCAGGAGGAGACCCTCGTGGGTGATCAGGCTGATGAGCAGGTCTCTGAAGTGCTGCATCAGGGTGCGATAAAAGGCCTTGATGTCGTAGCCATAATTGTAGATCTGTTCCACTATCTCCAGACATTTTTTTTGATCACCTTCAATGATGGACCGGGATGTCTCAAAAAGGATGTTTTGATCCACGATCCCCAGGATGTCAATCACCTGATTGTCTTCCACTTCCTTGCCGGAAAAGGAAGTCACCTGGTCAAGAAGGCTTTCTGCGTCTCTCATGCCTCCTTCGGCCTCTCGTGCAATGAGGGCGAGTCCCGTTTTGCTGATATGAATATCTTCCTGGGCCGTAATGTTCAAGAGGTGCTGAACGATCTGGGCGACGGGGATTCGTTTGAAGTCAAATCGCTGGCACCGCGAAAGGATCGTAATCGGCACCTTGTGGGCCTCGGTGGTGGCGAAGATGAACTTGACATGGGGAGGCGGTTCTTCAAGGGTCTTGAGCAGGGCGTTGAAGGCGGGCAAGGTCAACATGTGCACTTCATCGATGATGTAGACCCGATACCTGCTCGAAGAAGGCATATAGTTGATGTTTTCACGAAGCTCCCTGATTTCGTCAATGCCCCTGTTGGAAGCGCCGTCGATTTCCTGTACATCCACGGATGAACCGACGGTAATATCCTTACACGACTGGCAGCCATTGCACGGGTTGCCCGGATCGCCTGCTTCACAGTTGATGGCCTTGGCCAGGATTCGTGCCACGGAGGTCTTGCCCACCCCTCTTGGACCGGCAAACAGGTAGGCATGGGCGAGCCTTTCGGTCTTGATGGCATTGACCAGCGTCTGGGTGACATGTTCCTGGCCAATAACATCCTCAAACCGTTGGGGACGCCACTTTCTCGCTAATACCTCGTAATAGGTCATATGTGCTTGTTATTCAAGAAGGTTATATGAATTATTGATGGCTTCTCGGGTAGTCATCAAGCGTTGATGGACCCGTAAAAAGTCCGTCCATGGGCATGATGACGACTTCCAACGAAGTCGTTTCATTCCCCAGAGCTCAGGAGGAGAACCTGAGGGTCTTTTTCGGATGCTTTCTCATAGTGCACTTGGCACCAGACGCCGACATGGACGGCTATTTGAGGTTTACGCCTCCTAAGCCTTGCGCGCTTCTATGATGCAGCGCTAAACCCCAAATCGGCGTCCATCCCCTCCGGAGTGTTTAGAAAGCATTTGAAAAAGATTGGCAGGTTCGGTTCCTCTTCGTTGCTCATAGGCTTATTACGAAGTCATCAAATTGCGTTTAAGAGGATGGCGGAGAGAGAGGGATTCGAACCCTCGGTACCACTTTTGGTGGTACACGCGATTTCCAGTCGCGCTCCTTCGGCCAGCTCGGACATCTCTCCGCGATAACCTGGCCATCCTCGACAGGATGAACGGGCAACACAAGATAGTTTCTATCCTGATGTCTTGTCAAACCATTTTCGTTTGTTTTGGCGGAGAGGGTGGGATTCGAACCCACGTGCCCCGCTATTCACGGGACAAGTCGATTTCGAGTCGACCCCGTTACGACCACTTCGGTACCTCTCCACGAAAACACGGATCTCCCCTATCGTCGTATCTTGAAAAAGTCCTGTATCAGATTTCTACACTCATCTTCCATTACACCGGAAGTGACCTTGATCCTGTGGTTAAGCCTTCCATCTCCAGCGATATCATAGAGTGAACCTGCGGCCCCCCCCTTTGGATCGGGTGCGCCGAAGACCAGATGCCCTACGCGTGCATTCATAATGGCTCCCATGCACATGAGGCAGGGCTCAATGGTGACCACGAGAATGGTTCCCGGCATGCGGTAGTTGTGGCAAACCCGGGAACCCTCCCTGAGGGCAAGGATTTCAGCATGGGCCGTGGGATCATTGAGCCTAATGGGTTGGTTGTAGGCCTTCGCCACAATCCCGCCGTCTAACCGGGCAAGGACCGCACCAACGGGCACTTCTCCGCATCTGAAACCCTCACCGGCTTCTTGCAGGGCCTGCTTCATCAACTGGTCAAGATCAGGCTGCATCAGAAGGAATATTATTGCATGTTCGGGGCTAATCCGTCAACCGGATACTTTCCGCCCTGAACCGACATCAAGGCATTATCTGCCTCACTTAAATGAGAAGGTGGCTTTGGGCTTGTATCGGATCAGTCCCAGACACCCGGGATGGTTTCCCCGCAATGGGGACACTGGTGGTTCAGGATGCTGTTTTCTTGCACCTGGAAACCGAATCGGTCGATGAGCGTTTTTCCACAACCGTGGCAGAATGTTTTTTCACCTTTGTCTCCGGGGATATTGCCGGGATAAACGTATTTCAACCCGGCTTCGTAACCCACGTCGCATGCCCTGTGAATGGTTTCAGCAGGGGTAGCCGGCAGATTCAGAAGACGATAGGTGGGATGAAACCGGCTGATGTGCCAGGGGATATCCGGATTGAGATCGGCAAGAAAGCGGGCAAGGGACTTCAGTTCATGGACAGAGTCATTCAGACCGGGAATGATCAGAGTGGTTACTTCAAGCCATACCCCCATTTCTACCAGGGTGGCGAGATTCCTGAGCACCGGACCCAGTTTCGCCCCGCACTGCTCCCTGTAGAATCGGTCGTTGAATGACTTGAGATCAATGTTGGCGCCATGAAGGTCGGGGTGGATTTCTTTGAGGCAGTCCTCACTCATATAGCCGTTGGAAACGAAGATATTCTTCAGGCCTGCATTGGCGGCCGATCTCGCAGTATCCAGGGCAAGCTCGAAGAAAATGGTGGGCTCGGTGTAGGTATAGGATATGGTGGCCGCGCTTGCACTCACGGCCTTCTGCACGATCTCTCGAGGTGTCATTTTATCGCCATAGATGCGATGATGATCCGACGGCATCTGGGATATGTCGGCGTTTTGACAGAAAAGACACCTGAAGTTGCACCCCACCGTGGCAATGGAATAGGACCGGGTCCCGGGAAGGAAGTGAAACAGGGGTTTCTTTTCTATAGGATCGGTGTGGGCTGCAATGACCTTGTCGTAAACGAGGGTGAAGAGGCTTCCCGATTGGTTTTCCCTGACGCCACAGATGCCTCTTGCCCCCTCTTTGATCAGACATTGATGATTACAAAGGAAACAGCGAACCCGATCTTGATCCAGTTTCTCATAAAGATAGCCCTCTTTCATGCTGGTTCCCTCCGTTAACGTGTTTAAGATCTTGAAGGGCTTTGGCGCCGATCACCCCACGGTTCGCCCCCTTCAGTCGCATTTTGAGAGGCAGATTCTGGGTCTTTGTCGTATAGGTTAGGGTCGCTGAGAAGCAAAGGCAGGACGCGAAAGGAAGACGCTTGTCTATCCAGGATCCGGTGTTATCGTGGCCCGGGGCGGGCGGTTTTGAAAAAAAGGGAGGGACACACTGCCAGGAAAGCGGAACCGGGCCGTAGGCCATTTTTAGGACGGACTTGATTTGCCAGAGGTTGAAAAAATGGGCATGGCGAAAGAGGGGATTGCCAAAGTACCCCTTGAATTTCCTCAAGATACCATCGCAGGATAAAGTGTTCATGATACCCACAAATACCTTTTTCCTGGCAACCCTTCCGGCCTCTCTCAGGGCCGGGAGGGGGTCGTCGAGAAACTCAAGGGTATGAATGAGTAAGGCGAAGTCAACTGCGTTGTCTTCAAATGGAAGGTCCTCCGCCCTTCCTATTTTGAGCGTACATCGCCCGCCCAGCCGTTCCCTGGCCCTGCGGATCATACTGGAAGATGCGTCCAGGCCGGTGATGTCGAGGCCGAGTCTGTTCAGAGCAAGCAGGTGATTGCCGGAACCACAACCGATGTCAAGGGCTCGATCACCCGGACAGGGATCGAGAAAAGAGCAAAATACGGCTTCCAGGGTACGGTCAAAGGATTGGCCCTGTCGGGACTTGTACCAGGCGTCATAGGCCCTGGCACTATTTCTGTTAAAGATGAGTGCCATTAGAAAACAAGTTGATACACCCCTCTGGGGTTTTGGGGATACTCATAAGAGATCACTAAGGCTTGGGTGGCATAAAGCCCGAATAGCCGTCCATGTCGGTGCACTATGAGAAAGCGTCCAAAAAAGACCCTCAGGTCGTGCTCCTGAGTTCCGGTGAATAAGACGATGACTTCGTTAGATGTCTTCATCGTGCGTTGTAGGGCACTGCAGCAGGATCATGCTCGGCGGCCGGTCGTCAAATCCCCACAATATCGTACTTTGAAATGAGGCGCGACAGATAGGTCCTCTGTATGCCCATGACCTTTGCCGCCTTACTCCTGTTGCCCCCTGTATCCTTAAGGTTCAGCACCACAAAATCCTTTTTGAAATTATCCAGGGCCTCCTTCAGGCTGAGCCCCACTTCCAACCCCGAAGATTTGGTTTTCCCGCCCGAGATGGGAAGGTCTTCGGGGAGAATTTCCTGACCGTTTCCCATGACAACGGCCCTTTCCACGGCATTGCGAAGTTCTCTCACATTGCCCGGCCAATCATAGTTCAGCAGTTTTTCCAGGGCCTGGTCCGAGATCTTCAGGGAATGAGATCCCCTTTCCTGGCCGAACTCCTCCAGGAAATAGTTGACGAGGAGTGGAACGTCTCTTCTTCTTTCCCGGAGGGGAGGAATGGTGATTCGCACCACATTAAGGCGGTAGTAGAGGTCCTCACGAAAACGGCCTTCAGCCACTTCCTTGGAAATATCCCTGTTGGTGGCGGAAATCACCCTCACGTCCACGGAAATGGATTTGTTGCCTCCAACCCTGTAAAACAGGCCTTCCTGCAGGACCCGGAGCAGCTTTGCCTGCATTGCGGGTGTCATTTCACCAATTTCGTCGAGGAAGATCGTGCCCCCATCCGCCAATTCAAACTTGCCTATTTTCCGATTCAAGGCCCCTGTAAAGGCGCCTTTTTCAAAACCGAAGAGCTCCGCTTCCAGGAGAGTTTCCGGAAAAGCGGCACAATTGAGGGCGATCATGGGTTCGTCTCTTCTGGGTCCGGCGCGGTGTATAAGGCGGGCAAGCAGTTCCTTCCCTGTTCCGCTCTCTCCAACCAGGAGAGTGGTGGTCTTGGAGTTGGCTACTTTGAATGCATCTGAAATGACCTTTTGAAGGATGGGACTTTCTCCGATGATCTGGTATTTGGTTTCCAGTTCTTCCTTCAGGTCTTTGTTTTCTTTCTTGTACCGGTCAAATTTCCTGGCGTTGCTGATGGCGAGTGACGCAAGCTGGGCAAAGACAGTCAGTGTATTCATGTCTTCCTCCCGAATAGGGCTTCCATCCTCCTTATCGATAATTTCAACGACCCCAATGACTTCGCCATCCATTTCCATGGGCACACAGGCTATGGATTGGGTTTCGAAACCGGTCGATTCACTGATCCTTTTATACCACCTGGGGTCTTTTCGTACATCCGGGATGAGCAGGGGCTCGCCCTTCTGCGCCACATATCCGGCGATTCCTTGTCCCATATCGATTTCATATTTGCGAACTTCTTCCTTTTTTTCTCCGGTTGCCACCTTGAAGTAGAGTTTTCGTGTACGGGGATCCAGGAGGAGGAGAGAGCTCGCCTTTGCCTTCATCATACGGGTGGCGCTGTCGATAATGAGTTCCAGGAGGTGGTCCAGATCCAGGACGGAAGAGACCCAGGTGGAAATCTCTTTCAGGCGTGCGACAGGGGTAAGAGGATCAGTGCTTTTCACGTTCATGGGCAAATCCTATTCGTGTGGTTTTGAGGCGGTATTTGTCTATACAGGAGTCGGATGCCATGGCTCAGAGATGCAGGTTAGGGATTCTCCTGACCGCACCAACGCGGGGGCCGGGGACCATACTTGTATATGACTGTATATTTTTTTGAAACATTAGCAAAAAAAGATGGGAATGTATACATAAATTTCTTTACTTTTCTTGAGTCAGCTTCCTGATGGCCTCCATGTGCTCAGGGGTTTGTGAAAGCAGGGCCAACTGGGAGGACATGTAATCCAGGTGACTCCGAAGGTCCGAACAAAGGCCGTTTCGTACGGCCCGTTTTACGGCCTTGAGAGACTGGAGAGGCCATCGGGTCATCTGGGCGGCATAGGCGTTGATCTCCTCCTGAAAATTTTCCGGTTGGACTGTCTTTTGAACCAGCCCCAGATCCAGGGCCTCCCGCATCTCCATCACACGGCCGGTGAGGAGGAGGTCGAGTGCCCGACTCACACCAAGGCATCTCGTTAAATAATAAGCGCTGCCGTTGCCGGGGGCCAGACCGATTCTCACATAGGCAGCACAAAAGGTGGCCCGGTCGGTCGCGACGCGTAGATCGCAGGCCATGGCAAGGTCAAAGCCGCCCCCATGGGCGGGACCGTCAATTGCTCCGATAACGGGTTTGTCCAGATCTTCCATGAGCAGCGGGATGCGCTGGACATGTTCCCACAGGAAACGCTTCATGTCCCATGAAGTGAGTTTCCCACTGGCCATGTCTTTGATGTTTCCGCCGGAACAGAAGGCATTTCCCTGACCACTGAGGACAATGACTCTTATGCGCTCATCCCTTTGCGCATCGCTAAGAGCTGTTGTAAGGCTGTCCAGCATGGGCAGTGTGAAGGCATTTCTTGTTTCCGGCCTGTTGAGGGATATGGAGGCTACGGCATCGGATTTTTGATAGATGATATCAGGCAGTTCCATGGGTTCCTCTCTCTACATCAAGCACCATTGTCCCGATCCTTATTTTGATCTTCATGGGATTCTCCTCAGGATTTTATCAGTGAAATGGCAGCAGGCAATGCGATTTCGAATGAATCAGATCACGGACATTCTGTCAAGCCCATAATCCGGCGTAGGAATATGGCGTCTGCCTGTCCAGGCACTCGAGTGGACAATCTACCCCCAATGACTATCAATGAAGGCAACCAACCACCTTTGGCATGAGAATTGCTCAAATCAGGTGGTGGTCAGGGATAGGGTGGCATGAAGGAAGAAATGGCCATCTGTTTGACGTAAAGAGCCAATATTTTGGCGTGTCTCTTGCTGATTGTCCGCAAGAGCAGGTGAAATTCAGGATGGAAAGTCCAGAGGGACTTGCCTCTTACCACAGCATCAGATACAGGAAGCAACCAATGGGGAAGACCAGGCAGGAAGAAAAAAGCATAAACACGAACGCGTGGATCACCACCTATACCGACCTCATGACCCTGCTCCTGACGTTTTTTGTACTCCTCATATCCATTTCCACCATCGATTCGCAGAGAAAGCGCGAAGCCCTCAATTCCCTTATCGGGGCCTTTGGGTTCAAGCCTGGAGCGCAGTCCGTATTGGGGAAGGAAAAAGGAATAAATATTACCCTTGGATCCGCCCCTATGGTCAAGGAAGAGGTCGATTTTGCGCGGTTGCAGAATATTGCCTTCAAAAACGGTCTGGACGCAGATGTCCGGATCATGAGGCAGAGGGAAAAGATCGTCATTTCTCTGGACAACAGGGTGCTCTTTGCACAAGGTTCCTCTGGCATCAAAGGCGATGCAAAACCATTTCTCATGGCGGTGGCGGGTGTCCTTAAAGGTTCACCGGGTCTGATTGAATTCAGGGGGTTCGTTGACCAGGCCGAGACGGTTTTTGATCCTGATCCTATGAAGAAGGGGATGTACCTCTCAACCCAAAGGGCCATGGCTGTTTACAGCCTGTTTGAAGAAGATGCCAAGGTACCGGGGAAGAAAATGGTGGCCCACGGCCTTGGCAGATGGAATGGGGAAGAAAATATTTCGGGGGAGCAGAAGGAAAAGAAGCGTCAGGTGGAGATCATCTGCAATTACCGTTCAAAACTTCCATCCCGTTTACGATACAGATCGAGGAATAAAAACATCATTCTTGACATCAAGGGCTTTCTCTTCAAGTTGAGAGGGGGGGGGAGTGGCTAAAGGCGGGAAGAAAAAAAGAGGGGCTGAAGAGGAAATGGATACCCAGGCCTGGATGGTGACCTTTTCGGATCTGTCCACCCTCTTGCTCACCTTTTTTGTCCTGCTTCTTTCCATGTCGTCCATGAATGAATTGAAGATGAAAAGCATGTTTCACAACTTCACCAGCAGTTGCGGCATCCTGGCATTCAAGGAGTATGGTGAGATAGCCCATCCAAGGGAAAGTCTGATCAGCAGCCTGGCTGAGACCCTTAAGGATGCTTTGGTTGTGAGGAGAGATGAAGATCAGGAGGAAAGTATGGAGATTCCCTCGGAGAGCGCTGAAAAGCTCTTCAAGGGTGCCAGCGGTTCCCTGGTCTTTCAGGAAATAAAAGGGGGGTTCAAACTGGTATTCGGGCAGGCATTGCTGTTCAACTCAGGCAGCGCGGAAATAAAAGATGGGGCAAGGCCGGTCCTCATGAAGATCGCGAGATTCATGCGGCGGAGCAGCTATCAAATATATATTGACGGCTATACGGACAACGTCCCCATCCATACTGAAAGCTATGATTCCAACAGAGCCCTTTCGTTGGCCCGGGCCTACAATGTGATGCACTACTTCGTGACCGATGAAAAACTTTCGCCCGAGAGCATTGCCATCGGAGGCTATGGCGCCTCCCATCCCGTGGCATCGAATGATTCCATAATCGGACGGGCGAAAAACCGCCGCGTGGAGATGATCTTCAAAAATCAGAAATACTTCTGATGACGGTCCATATATCTCCCACACACAGGGGCGCATTGATTGCGTCAAAATTGCTCTACTTCTTTCTGAAGATCAATCGGATAGGGGTGTTCACCAGGTTGAAATGTTCACGAAGCTGATTCGTCAGGAAACGTTCATAGGAAAAGTGGACCATGTCCGGTCTGTTCACAAAAAGAACGAATGTGGGGGGCTTTGTGTTGGTCTGGGTCGCATAAAAAAACTTGAGCTGACCCCGGCCTATTCGCGGTGGGGGATGAACCTGGATCATTTCACCAACAGCTTTATTGACCTCTGACGTGCTGATACGGGTGATATACTGGGAGTAGACCAGGTCTATTTTGTCAAAGAGTTTCATGACCCGTTCCCCTGTGAGAGCGGAAAGACGGACGATGGGGGCAAAAGCGACGAATTTCAGCTGACGCTCCACTTCACTTTCAATCCTTTTCCGTCTGTCTTGTTCATTTCTCATCAGGTCCCACTTGTTCAGTGCCAGTACAATCCCCTTGCCTTTATCCAGAGCATAACCACAAATGCGGGCATCCTGTTCCGAAATTTCCCGGTCCGCATCGAGGAGAATAGTGGCAACATGGCATCGGTCAATGCTCCTGAGCGCTTTTATGACAGAAAATATTTCGATTTTTTCCCTGACTTTTGACTTTTTTCGGATCCCAGCAGTGTCTATCAGGACATATTTGTTTCCGCGCCAGGCGAACTCCGTGTCAGTCGAATCCCTGGTTGTCCCGGGAAGGTCGCTGACGACCAACCGATCTTGACCAAGTATACGGTTGATGAGGGAGGACTTGCCGGCGTTTGGGCGCCCCAGGACCGCTATTCTCGTCCGGTCGGCATTATATCCCCCGGCGATTGTATCCGGCAGATCCCTAGTCACTTCTGCCATCAACGCCCTGAGACCATAGCCATGGGCCGCCGAGACCGGCAGGACCGGATCAATCCCCAGGCTATAGAAATCAGCAAGAAGATGGTCATGTTCCGGTCCATCGAGCTTGTTAACTGCCAGAAAGACCTTTTTTGCCATCCGACGAAGGAGGGCGGCCATTTCTTCATCGCCAGGCGTGATTCCCTGTTTGCCATCCACCATGAAAAGTACCGCGTCCGACTCTTCAACGGCTCTGAGGACCTGTTCCCTGACCATGCTCAGCAGAGGGTCCTGGCCGATGTCTTCAAATCCGCCGGTATCAATGAGCGTGAAAGGAATTCCGTCGTAGATGATGCTTGCGTAGAGACGGTCCCTTGTGACGCCGGGCGCGTTATCCACCAGGGCGTTTCTGGCTCTTGAAAGCCTGTTGAACAGCGTGGATTTGCCCACATTGGGACGCCCGACTATGGCGATTGTTGAGCTCATAGAAGTAAGGAAATCAGATATCCTTGGTTGTTAGTGGGGACGAGACAGGTTTTTGCTTACGATGCGTGTGAATTCGGGTAACCTCATGGGCTTTTCAAGAAGGGCGAGGGCAAAACCCTCTTTAAGGGTCTTTTGCGCCCTGCTATCGGAGGCATTTCCGGTCAGGACAAGAATGCGTGCATCCTGATCGTAGGATTTGATCTGCCTGCTGGAATCATAACCGTTCATGACGGGCATGTTGATGTCCATAATAACGAGATCAGGAGAAAATTCCTTGTATTTTTGCAGACCTTCGAAGCCGTCAAAAGCCCTGTCGACCACGTAGATTCCCTCAATCTCGAGCACCTCGCTCAACAAAGCGGACAGGGAGGGTTCGTCATCGACAATGAGGATTCTTTTTAGTTCCACCAGCGGTCCCCCGATGTTTTAAAAAAAACGCTTCAAAATTCGCAGAAACCAAAAAATGTTACATATATTTTCGCTCTTTTGGGAACACCTTGTCAAGTCTTATTATCAATATATTGTATAATCTTGATCTAACGGCCTCCTATATTGTATTTCTTGAAGGAAATTGGCCATATAGCTGGGGTGTACATTCGAACGCCACAGTTTTTTACTTTATGGCTTGACTAACCGTTGATTTCCAGATAGTTTCATCTGCAATCTATAACCTTTTCTTTTTGATTTCTGCTGAATTATTCAAATGACTACTAAGTATATCATTGTTACAGGCGGGGTACTTTCCGGGCTCGGCAAGGGAATCGCTGCGGCCTCCATCGGACACCTCCTTTCCTCCAAGCTCAAGATCATTCCCGTAAAGTGTGATGGTTACCTGAACGTTGACCCCGGAACCATGAATCCCTTCGAGCACGGCGAGGTCTTCGTCCTCGATGACGGAGGCGAGGTGGATATGGATTTCGGTCACTATGAGCGCTTCCTCGGCGTTACCTGCCGGTCAACGTGGAACCTGACCATGGGAAAGGTTTTTGACATGGTCAGGAAGAAGGAACGGCGGGGTGATTACCTCGGCAAGACCGTGCAGTATATCCCCCACGTGACGGATGTTATCAAGAACCATATTCTTGATGTGGCCCAGGAAGAGAAGGCCGACCTCGTTATTGTGGAGATCGGCGGAACTGTCGGGGATATTGAAAACGAACTTTTTCTGGAAACCATGCGCCAGATGAAAGAAGATGCGGGGAGGGAAAACGTAATCTATGTCCACTTGACCTATGTTCCTATCCCCTATGGCGTGAATGAACAAAAATCAAAGCCGACCCAGCAGAGTGTGAACCTCCTCAAGCAAAGGGGGATATTCCCGGACATCATTATCGGGAGGTGCTCCGAATTTCTTACCAAGAAGATAAAGTCAAAGATTTCTTCCTTCTGTGATGTGGAGTCTGAAGCAGTGATTACCGGGCTGGATGTGGAGGATATCTACGAAATTCCCGTGATCTTCGAGAAGGAAAGATTGCCCGAAATCATTCACAAGAAGCTCAATATCTACAGCCCCCCCGACTTGAGAAAATGGAAGGAACTCATCAACAACCTCAAGAATCCCAAGAGAAACATTACGGTGGCCATGTGCGGGAAATACACCAAGCTGGAAGATTCCTATGCCTCTATCATAGAGTCTTTTAACCACTGCTCGGCCCATCTGGGATGCAGAATCGACGTAAAGTGGGTGGAGACGACGGACCTTCAGGACACTTCTTTTATGGATGAGGTGGATGGCGTCATTGTCCCGGGCGGTTTCGGATCACGTGGTACGGAGGGAAAGATCGAGATCATCCATCTGGCAAGAGAACGGAATATTCCCTTTCTGGGGCTCTGTCTTGGACTCCAGCTGGCGGTTATCGAATTTTCCAGGAACGTCTGCGGACTGGCCGGTGCGAATTCAACCGAGATAAATCAAAAGACCGATCATCCCGTCATTGATGTCCTTCCGGAACAGAAAGGGGTGACCGAAAAAGGGGGGACCATGAGGCTGGGGGCCTACCCGGCCCTCCTGAAGAAGGGAACGGTGGTCCACAAACTGTATGGGTCCGAGGAGGTTTCGGAACGACACCGCCATCGTTTTGAGGTCAACCCTGAATATCATGAAACCATCAGTGAACATGGAATGGTCTTCTGTGGCACGTCTGAAGACGGCCGCCTGGTGGAATTCATCGAATTGCCCGATCTGAAATATTTCGTGGCGACCCAGGCGCACCCTGAATTGAAATCAAGGATGGAAAAGCCTGCCCCTTTGTTCTATGGATTCATAAAGGCATGTCTGTCTTAGGGCTCGCGAAGACCCCGATAAGGGCCAGAGCCAGGACAAAATGTGGAGGCCCCATGGTGAGGATATTCCGTGGGGCTTTTCTGTCTTCAATGGAGATTGTGAAGATGGCGGGTCCAGGTCTGATCGCATGACGAGATATCGGATTATTTTTTGTGGCATCCATGGTGATGAAAGCGCATTTGAGCTGCGGTTGATCAGAATGGGTGTGTCGATGGAAGCCTTGCAGCCCATGATTGAAAAGGCGCCCCTTGTGGTGAAACGCGGTCTAACACGGCCTGAGGCCAACCGCTACGCTCGAAAATTGCAGGAGGCGGGGGGCCTGGTGTCCATTGAGGAATACAAGGACCATGAACAGCGTGATCGTGACAGAAAAACCATGGCTGTGGCCTCATTTGATCGATTTACCCTTTGCCCTGAATGCGGACTCAAGCAGACAAAGGGGCACTTTTGTGTCCGTTGCGGTTTCAGATTGAAAGGGAAGGCCGAAGGGTCGAACTCAGAACGTGTCAAGGATTGTTAATCTGGAAGAAGGCAGGCTGTTCATTGCTGCGAAGAAGGGTTACCGAAACTGGGTAAGTCACTTCGGGGAATGTTTCGGGGTGAACACAAAGTTGTCCGAAGTTTCCAAGACCACCCTTGCCTATCTGGCCCAGGGTAAGGACAAAGGGACGTTTTATCTCTACGACCTGATAATGAATCTTGATAGACTGGGTTCCGGCTTCGAATTCAATGAACTTGATGCCCTGAACAAGATGAAGGTCATCGACCGATATCTCTTTCTGCTGGACCGGATTAGATTTGAGTCCATGAAACGCTTGGGATGGATTGATGACTATCCCGGCGAAGCATCAAGCATTGTGGAACTGGTCACACGGTTTGATGAACTGGCGCCCGGCCTGCAGGCAAAGACTCCCACTCTCAGCCGGTCACACTCCGGTTACAGAGAATTCGCGGCCTTGAACGCCTTCGATCGTGAGGCCTACGTCCGAAGGCTCATCCCCAAGATCCTGCAGAAAATTCAGGACTAGTCCATCACCTTGAAGACCTGATCGTTTTCCCGGACCCTCTCTTTGACCTTGATGCCGATGAGGTCTCCCACCTTTGCTTCTTCCACAGCCTGGTTGTCCATCTCCATGCTGCTGATCTCTTCAGTGAAATCGGTGGTATGCCCCTTGTATCGGAGCACGTCACCTACCTTGATGGACCCGTTGGTGACTTCAATGGCAGCCACACTGGGTTTCAAGAAAAACTTGATCACAAGGGCTACTTGTTCCTCAGACATGGCAGTACCTCCTCACTAAAGACGATAGTAACCAAAATTAGCTTATTGTCTATCATCTTTTGGCATGGGTGTCAAGAAATCTGTCCACATTGTAGCCCACCTCAGCAGCGTTCCCTGAAATCTGCACCATTGAGATGAACCGGAAAATGTTATTGAACCATTTGAGGCTTTCGACTAAGATTACGGAATGGAAGACTACAAAGAACAACTGGCACATATCCTTGCCGACACAGGAGCCCTTTTTTTTGATCGGGACTTGCTCTTGAAAGATGGGAGACCGACACCCTATTTTGTGAACATGGCCATGTTTAAGACCGGTCGTCTGAGCCTGGAGCTGGGCTCTTTTTTCGCAGATATGATAGTCTCAAAGGGGTTGGTTGAAGAAACGGATATCATCATGGGTCCTTCCTACAAGGGGAGCGCCATTGCCCTTTCTAGCGCAATTGCCCTTTGGAAAAACCATGGCCGGGATATCCTTTTTGAGTACGACCGAAAAGAGGCCAAGACGCACGGTGAAGGAAGTGTCTCGAGAAGCCTTTTTGTAAACAGGGCCTTCTTTGACGGGTGCCGTATCTTCATTGTAGATGACGTGGCCACTTCCATGGGCACGAAATATGATCTTTTGGAAAAAATCAGGAACCATGCCCGAGATTCAAAAAGCCATTACCATATAACAGGGATTGGGATCGGAATCGACAGAGAGCAGACAACTGCGATCTACGATGAGCATGGTAAAGTGGTCGTGGGCAAACGGGGGAAGGATGCCATAGGTGAATTTGTTGAAAAGAGCGACGTTCCTGTCTATGCGGTAGCCGGGATCCGGGAAATAGTGGAGTTCCTTTACCGGGAAAAGATATCCGTTCTCGTAAACGGCGAAAAAAAGCCCATGGATGGAAAGATCAAGGCCGCCTTTGACGCCTATCTTGAGATGTATGGGGCCTCCAGATGAGTAATTGCTTTCCCCATGAAGGTGCTACAATGCCCAGCCTGAATCATACTGCGGAGATGATAAAGGATATCCTTCTTAAAAGGGAACCAAGAAGGATTTACGCCGGAGGTAATTCTCTCCGCCATGCGGGTGTACTTCTCCCTCTCCTCGAGAGAGAAAGGAACATCTTTGTCCTTCTTACCAAGCGGACAAACAATGTGGAGCATCACAAGGGGCAGATATCCTTTCCTGGAGGCGCTGTTGATAAAAAGGACAGCTCTTTCAAGGAAACAGCCCTGCGGGAAACCCGGGAAGAGATAGGTCTGTCGAAGGAATTCATCGAGATACTGGGTGTTATTGATGATACCCTGACGCTCGTATCGAATTTTCTCATACATCCCTACGTGGGCATTGTCCGGTCGGGATGCATCTATTCGCTTAATCCCGCCGAGGTGGATAGGGTGCTGGAAGTTCCCTTGGCCGTGTTTCACCCACGATATGCCGGCATGAAAAACTATACATTTGAACATGAGGGGAAATCCTTTCAGGCGCCCGGTTACGAGTATTCGGGAGATGTTATATGGGGTGCCACCGCCAGGATCATGGATAACTTCATGCAAATCCTGGGAGACAAAATCCCCTTGCTTCACCCGAAAAAATAGGATATACCTCATGTCATCGGGACGTGGCTCAGCCTGGTAGAGCACCGCGTTCGGGACGCGGGAGTCGCTGGTTCAAATCCAGTCGTCCCGACCATTTTAGAATCTTATTTTTGTAGTGATAAAAGGGAATTAGGCGCACTGTCTTTTTCCCTTTTGTCGTTGTGGGGCACAAATGGGGCTCTTTTCTTACCTTTCATATATGGATTATAGACTTTATCCATGAAGACCTCCCCTTCGAACCTCGTTTCCGCCGCTTTCAGGTCATCAGCAATGGAGACGATTTCTCCGGTTTCTTTGGCCCTGGTAATCTGGCTGCAACCGAACTGGGCCTTAACCACTGCTTCTGCAGTCAGCTTCCCGAGGACAACAACCTCGTCTTTCTCCTCCAGGATCTCATGCCGAAGGATTTCGAATGACCACTTGCCGTCAAAGGCCTCATTGAGGCGCTTGATGACTGCGTGTCCTTCGATATAATCGAGCGTGTTGCCAAGTGTTCCGACCCGCTGCTTGATTTGGCCGGGTTCAAAGGGTTTTTCCAGTAGTTCTCTGTTCATGATGTGTTCTCCTCTCTCGTGTTTTGGTTGGGTCCAAAACGCAAAGAGGGCCAGCCGATCTCAATGACCGACTGACCCCGTGGTTAATGTTGTTGGCGACTTTATGTTCGCCTGCTTATACCTTAAATGATTTGCTCACCTCCTTTCGTGGTGGAGTTTTACGGCTGCCTTTGGACAACGTTGTCCAAAACTGGGATTCCGGTATGGATTTTGCATTCGATAGGACTAGAAGATTGGGCTAGAATGGCGATATTATCGTTTTGATATTTTTCTTTGATGTTCGATAGGAATGAAGTGATTAAGGCTATGCCTATGCCAAGAAATCCGGCGACACAAGGGACATTGAAAATTCTACGCAGAAAGAGCAGCTGCTTGAGGAAACTGAATGTTATTATCGGGCCTTTTTCGAGCACGGGCCGGATGGCGTTGTGGTCTTGGATCCTGAAACCGCCCGGCCTATCGATTTCAATGATCAGGTCTGTCGGCAGTCAGGTTAGCTCATGGCATCACCGAAAGAAAGGAGATAGGTAATGACGAGTGAAAAGAGCCTGACACAATCCCGGGAATACGACGAGAACATCATCAACACCGTGCGTGAACCCTTAATCGTTCTGAATCAAGATCTAAGGGTGCTCTCAGTCAGCCGTTCCTTCTACGGGGTCTTCAAGGTAAAGCCTGAAGAGACCGTGGGGCAGCTTATCTATGACCTGGGCAATAAACAATGGGATATCCCCAAGCTGCGGGAACTGCTGGAAACCATCCTCCCCCAAAAAACCAGCTTTGATGACTATGAGGTTGAACACGATTTTGCCACCATCGGCAGGCGCGTCATGCTGTTGAATGCCCGGCAGATTGAACAAACGTGGGGCAAGGAACGGATCATCCTCCTGGCCATCGAGGACATTACCGAGCGCAGGAGATTGGAAGACCTGCTGGAAGAGTCTGAAAAGCGCTACAGGTGCATTTTTGAGACCGCCACCGATGGGATCGTGCTTCTCGAAAAACGCGAAGGACATATCGTCCATGCGAATCCGGCTGCCGTGAAAATGCTGGGTTATTCCGAAGCGGAGTACATCGGCAAAATGCTGAAGGATATCGGTGTCCCAATTGATATGGATGATTTCCCAACGATAATGGAATCCTTGAAAAAGAGCGGCATTCTTAATTACGAAGATGTTCCGATAAAATCCAAGTCCGGACAGGATGTCCACGCGGACATATATATGGTCAACAGGGCGAAGCTGGCCCAATGTAATATTCGTGATGTCAGTGAAAGGAAACTGGCTGATAAAATATTTAAAGAAGAGAAAAAGTTTATTGAAAATGCACTCAATACATTGAAAGACTTATTCTTTGTTTTTGATTTAGAGGGCAAATTCCTTAGGTGGAATCAGAGAATAAGTGCTGTCACCGGCTACACCGACAGGGAAATTTCCTTGATGAAAGTCACTGATTTTTTCCGGAATGATGAAAAAGAGCGAGTATCCAAGGCCATTCTGGAGGGGATTAAGAAAGGCAGTGCCAGTCTTAATGCAACATTAGTTGCCAAAGACGAGAGGCAAATCCCCTATGAGTTCAGCGCGGCGATATTGAATGATGTTCAAAACAAACCCATAGGTTTAAGTGGTATTGGCAGAGACATCACCGAGCGAAAACAGATAGAGGAGGCGCTGATCAATTCCGAGCGAAAGTGGCGGAACGTTCTAATCAATACACCTCAGATCGGCATTTCACTGAATCCGGATGCCAAAATTGTCTTTGCGAATGCACATTTTCAGAAGATCACAGGATGGAAGAGGGAAGAAATCATCGGACAGGATTGGTTTGACATGTTCATCCCTGAAAATATCCGGGAAGAAATCCGAGCTATTTTCAAGAGAAACATGCACGACAAGGACACCTCCGGGTTTTCAACCTATGAAAACGACATTGTGATCAAAAATGGCGAGTTGCGCCACATTGCATGGTCGAACGTCCTTACAAAGGACGCCCATGGCCAGATTTCAGACATTACCTGTCTTGGTGTTGACTTGACGGAAAGCAAGCAGGCTGAGGATGTCTTAAAGAAGAGCGAAACCAGGTTAAGAAGCATATTCCAGGCATCACCCCTTGGCATAGGCCTGATCAGTAAGGATCGCAAGATGCAATGGCACAACGAGACCGCGGCTCGGATGTTGGGTTATTCTTCAGAGGAGATTGATGGAAAGAATGCCAGGGTACTCTTCGCAAGTGATGAGGAGTTTGAACGGGTCGGAGAGGCCATAAACACCCTTGGGCCGGGGAAAAAGACATCCGAGATTGAGACCCAATGGGTGCGAAAAGAGGGATCGACCTTTGACTGCCATATTAGCTATGCCTTGCTGGATCCCGAATCCAAAAACAGCGTGACACTGGCCATGATCGAGGACATCACGGAACAGAAAAAAGCGGAGGAAGAAAAGAGAAAACTGGAGACCCAGCTCAACCAGGCCCAGAAGATGGAGGCCATCGGTGTGCTTGCAGGAGGAGTGGCCCATGACTTCAACAACATACTGACTGCCATCATCGGAAACGCCGAGCTGGCCCTGATGGATTTGGACAAAGATACATCCCTTTATGGAAGCATAGACGAGATCCGGAAGGCCGGACATAGGGCTGCCACACTGACGCGCCAGCTCCTGGCCTTCAGCCGGAAGGAGTTGATCCGGCC
>JBAPTR010000002.1:0-9107 GCA_049282265.1 Desulfatiglandaceae bacterium
TGGTGCATAAAAGCCTCCGTTTTGGGCCAAGGGTTCTTTTGACAAAATCCCCTCCATTATAGAGGCTTTTTCTTATTTAAGCAATTGTTTTTACATGATATTTATATGATCTTTGCAACACCCTTTATAGTCTGCCTTTTGCGACTCGATTATTTCTCCTTATATTTATGATATTATGCCGAAGCTCCGTATTCTTTCACAGCCTTGATCATGGCCCTGACATTTCCAGGCTTTGCACCCTGCATGCCGGCACCGGTTGAAAAAATAAACCCACCGTCTTTCCCGGCCGTTTCGATCAGGCTCCTGCAATAGGTTGTCACATCTCCGGGTGTCCCGGTGCACAATAAGGAAAGGGGTACGTTCCCGGCGATACAGGACACCTTGCCCACGGTCTCTTTTGCCCGAGCCATGTCGACCGTATCGAACCACCAGACGGTTTTTCCCTTGGGAATATCACTGATCACTTCAAGACGCTGGTTATACCCTCCCTCGGCAAAGAGCTGGGGGACGATTCCTTCATCAATGAGACCGATGATGACTTTTCTCAGGGTAGGCCAATAGAAAGTCCGGAACTGCTCATCAGACATGAATCCGTCGGCCCCTTTGTGAAGGGGAATGAAAGGCATGATGTGGCCTGTGGCTTTGCACGCTGCTGCGCCCAGTTTGATCATGAAGGGGGTTATTCTTTCACAGGCCTCTTTGAGTTCATCCGGATGTCGAAACATATCGGTCAACACCCCTTGCGTACCCCTTAGACTGTCGCCGATGACATCGAAAGGTGCCTTTGAAAACCCGGCTGAAAAGGCAGGAAATCCCTTTCCCATGATGCTCGCGCTGACCCGCATTATCATGGCGTGCCAATCATTGGCTTCGTCTCCGGCCTCAGCCAGTTTCTGGAAAGCTGACTTGACTTCCTTCGTGCCGAATGGGATGACAGCGGGGGGCACCAGGGGAATCTCATGGACGGACGGCAAGAGCGGCATTTTCTCCAGGGGTTTCAGTTCGCCAAAAATACGGGGAAAATAGACAGTGAGGAAAAAACCGGTGGGATCATCGATCAGATCCTGATATTCCTCCGCCTTCATATATTCGTTTTCCACAAACTGGTACTCCTGGTCCTCTCTCAAGTCATTTCCGACCCAACGGTACAGCTTGAAATCCAGGATCTCGAGTACCTTGCCCGGGACAACAGTCCGGGGGCTGTGATAGAAATCAGGGGCAAAATCGTCATGGTATTTTTCCCAGGCCTGAGCCAGTTTTTCATAATCATACATTGCCTCATGCCAATTGATCTTTGCGTATTCGATGGGAAAATGCCCGGTCGATGGTGAGATCGGTATGCGCGAAGGGGCACTCTTCAATTGAACGGCATCCTTGATCAGTTTTACCCGTTCTTTATAGCCCGCCTTTGCCTCTGGAGTTTCGAAGTCAATGTCGGCGGCGGAAAGCCAGGTTTGAAAATTCTCTTCCTGCTTTTTCTCCGCATCAGAGGATGGGTCAATCCATCTTTCTTTCATCTTATTGTCCACCGATCCAGTCTTTCGCAAGGGCAACAGCCGCCATGCCATCATTGCCAAAGGCGTCAGCCCCGACATATTCCTTCACTTGTGTGCTCATCTGACCACCCCCGATCATGATCTTGACGCTATCACGCAACCCGGCTTTCTGAATAGTCTGAACCGTATGCTTCATGGCGTCGTATGCGAGGGTAAGCAGTCCGCTCAGGCCGACGACTTGGGGTTGAAAATCTCCGATCTGTTCTACAAATCTCTCGGGAGGGACATCGATTCCAAGATCACGGACCTCGAAACCGTTTACATCCAGCAGGAATACGACAATGTCCTTTCCGATGTCATGGATGTCCCCTTTCACCGTTCCAATGAGGACCTTCCCCCTTTTTTTTGTACGCACTTCTCCCTTCAACATGGGTTTGACCATCTCGGAGACTTGCTTCAATATGGCGCCGGACATCATCAGTTCGGAAAGAAAATATTCACCCAATTCAAATCGCTTGCCAACAATTTCCATGGCCTTGCTCGAAGCATCCAGGATTTCCATGGGATCTATCTTGCTCTCCAGTAAGGCCTTGGTGATGTCAAGAGCCTCCTTCTCCTTCATACTGCTTATAGCATCAATCAAACGACCTGTCATGTTTCAATCCCTTTTCCTATACTTTCCGTTGAGTATCCATAAAATCTACGATAAGGAAAAATATCGATCTGATTCCCTTGATATTTTCTCTGAAGTCCATGGTCCCTCTTTTATCCCTATTTATAACCACTCCGACGATGTGTAGGATACACCGACTGATAGACCCATGTCTACTAATTCGTTTCCATCCATTCTGAATTGGAGAGCCAGTAGTGCCTAAAATGTATTTGTGGATGGGCACCAATTCGTTGTTCATAGGATGCCGCTTGCAACATAAAACAGCTTTTCAAAAAGTCACGAGAGATGAGTTTCACATGTTGAAACCATGTCTCGTTATTTGTTTGACGCTATTCGAAGGCTTTGGTAATGTCAAGGCATAAGTTGGAAAACTTGTATGGTTTGATATTTGGGACGTATGATTATGGCAAACGATGAGGATGGGGACAAGAGGGAAGGAAACGGGATGTTTTGTATTTTGTCGGAAATTAGGTCGGCGAAGACCGCTCCACTATGGAATGCCCGGCATGATATTATGCGCCTACCTGGCTCCTGAGAAGGTAGCGGTGATCCTCAAGAATTATCCACTTGCGGCGTATACTGTTCAGTCCATTACTGATGAGGAGAAATTCAGGAAATACACAAAAGTTAAAGTGCTGTTGCTTTTTCTTTCAACAGATTGGAATTTCAATGCTCTTTTCATCACTCATTAATAGCTTTATTCGTGTTGCCTTGGTTTAGGTGGTGTTTGGTTTTAAAATAACCTACTGAAAACATGAGAAATATACATTGGGTTGTAAGCGTACTCATTTGCCGGAAGATCCAAAAATCAGGGATGTGTCTTCGGGGCAGAACAAGCGTATGGTATGCAGTTACAGGGTATTGATCCCTGATCGCGATCACCGTCCCGTATTCTTTGATGATCCTGCCTGCAACACCTTTTAATAAGAGACAAGGCTGGGTAAAAAAGTTGCGATTTTTGGGAAAAACATGAGCAGAATTGTAAAGACTATCAGGGCGCCAAGGAATGGCAAAATACCCTTGAAAATCACCTGCAAGGGAATATCAGGAGCGATGCCTTTAATGACAAATACATTTACACCCACCGGTGGTGTGATCACCCCCATCTCCCCCACGAGCACAATGATAACCCCAAACCAGATCGGATCAAAGCCGAGCTTCATAACTATCGGGAAGAAGATTGGAACGGTAACCACAATCAAACCCATTGAATCCATAAAGAAGCCGCCTATAAAGTAAATGAAGACGATGACCGCCATGACCGCCATCGGGGGTATGGGAAGCCCTCCAAGCCATTCAGCCAGCACGAATGGTATCCTCGATACTGCCATGAAATGGCCAAAAACAACAGCCCCCATAATAATGAATAATACCATACAGGATGTTCGCAATGCTTCTTTAGCCGACTCAATGAATTTCTGCCAACTGAGCTGCCGTCTGGCAAGGCCAATAATCAAAGCGCCACCGGCTCCGATTGCTCCTGCTTGAGTGGGGCTGAAAAGGCCGGCGAATAACCCCCCTATGGCCAGAACGAATAAAATCACGGCTTCAATAATTCCCGTCATTGATCGCAGCCGCTCCTTCCAGCTAAATGAGGGCCCGGGAGGACCGATAGAAGGATTGCGCCAGCAGAGAAGACCCACTGTTACGGCAAAAAAGATGCTCAGGATTATTCCCGGTACTATTCCGGCCACGAAAAGTTTGCCGATGGATATCTCGGTCAATATCCCATAGACAATGAGGACGGTGCTCGGCGGGATAAGGATACCAAGGGTGCCTGCAGCGGCGACGGTCCCGGTGGCAAGTGCATCATCGTAGTGATACTTCTTCATCTCAGGAAGCGATATCTTGCCCATGGTCGCGGCCGTTGCCGTGCTCGAACCACAGATAGCTCCAAACCCGGCACTGGCGAATACGGTTGCTATAGTCAGGCCGCCCCTCAAGTGCCCTATCCAGGTATAGGTGGTCTTGAAAAGCCTTTGGCTGATTCCGGCACCATAGGCGAAGGTACCCATAAGGATAAACATGGGGATAACACTTAACGGGTATGATGCAAAAGTGTCGAAGATATTGCGGGCTAAGAGATGAAGTGCCGCATCGGCGGAAGTCAAATAGGAAAAACCCGCAAATCCGACCAGGGCCATGGCGAAGGCAACCGGCATTCTGAGTAAGAAAAGGAGAATCAGGAGAGCGATACCTATAATGCCTACAGTCGTCCCCGTCATTTCTGCCCCCCCCCTCCTCAGCGACTTAAGAAATTCCTGCACCAATACCAGGCAAAAGGGAATAAAGGCAGCGGCAACACTATACACGAAAGGGTAATAGGGTATGTAGGCAGTTGGGGTGTATTCGCCTGAGGCATGAAAAGAATAACCAAGCACGAGAAGCCGCCAGATAATCAAGATGAAGAACCCCAACACGATAAGAAGAACAACGCTCCTGATCACTGCCTGGACTTTTCGCGGAAGCAGAACAACGAAAAATTCCACCTCAATATGCCTGCCTAAGATCAGCGTCATGCTCGCGGCAAAGGAAATCGCCATTAACTGGGAAAGCTGTACGATATCAAGGGCACCGAAGAGAGGCGACTTAAAGAGCTTAGCCCCTGTAACATCGATGCAGGTAACAACCATCATAAGGAGTATCCCTGCAACCCCTACCCATTCAAACCAGTCACTTAATCGATGATTAAACTTTTCAAGTTTATTTAACACTTGACTTCCTCGATATTCCGGTGGATGCGGGGTTGGCCCGCATCCACCGAAAGGGTGCCACTGTAGTTTAATAAGAAGTCCAGGTCTGTCGAGCCTTAATCCCCCAGTTTGTAGGCCTCGGGCTTCATCTCCGGAGGCCCGGCTGCCGATGGGATGCGCAATGTGATCTGTTTTGCTTTCCAGTAATCACTTCGCTCCCGCAGAAATTTAATCCAACCTCTCACTTCTGCCTCGGAGTACCCTTTCTTCACCATCCTTTTCACATAGTTCTCTATCACCGGTTTGACAGCCGCCTGCCATTTTGGAAGCTCACTCGGGGGTAGTTCAATAAATTTAACGCCATGCTTCAAACCGAAAGCTTTTCCAATGAAATCTATGGCATTCCACATCAAGATATATCTTTCCTTGTACTCTCCAACAAGTTTATCAAATATGGCCTTAATGTCAGGTGGTAATTTCTTATAGGAGTTCTTGTTCATCGCCAGATAAAAGGGATAAGGATTGTTGATTTGCCAGACAGACGTCGAATATTTTACAACCTCGGCAAACTTGAAGGCGAAAAGTGTCTCAAAGTTTGATGTCTCCCCATCGATAACACCTTTAGAGATAGCGTCGTACACTTCCATCATCGGAGTGGGAGCCGGGTTTCCGCCAAGTGCTTTCAGAACTTCGCCAGCGAGTCCGGGTGCCCTTATGGTGAGACCCTTGAGGTCTTCCAGCGTGCGTATCGGCTTCTTGGAAGTTGCTATGGCGGTAGGGGGGGAGGCATTCATCCAGAGAATCCTTACCTTATCAAACTCCTTGGGTTTAAATTCTTGGTAAAAATCATTCATGACTTCACTGGATACCCAGCCGGTTGGAAATCCGAGAGGCAAACCACAGGCTTCGGTAACCGGCATGCGACCTGCGGTGTAATACACATGTGAGTAGCCTATGTCGGTAATTCCGTTAATTATCCCGTCGAACATCGCCGTAGATTTAAGCAATGAGCCACCAGCAAAGTAATCAACCTTCACCCTCCCACCGGTGCGCTTTTCTAAGTCGCGGCAAAATTCTTCCAACACCCTTGATTGGAACGCCGGGGGAGGAAAGAAATTGGAGACTTTGAGCTTAATTACCTTGTCAGCGGCATAAATTCCTCCCGCGGACGTAAGAGTAAACATGAACCCAAAACAAAGAATACCCAAAATGATTAATAATTTCTTTTGTCCCATCGCCCATTCCTCCTTTTGATATTTGGTGGATCTTGCTAAAACCTCCTGCCGACATCTTCCATAAAAATTACCACCTCCGCTTCGTTTTGATTAAAAAAAATAATAAGAACTTGCTTTTTAGGGGATTAAATGTACCGAAATTCGCCTTGAACGTCAAGAAAAATAATAAGAACACACTAAGGTTACAATCTGTATGCCTACGTATTTCTGGACTCTCAATGCAAGTAAGTGGTTGATATCAGGTAGAGAGGACTTTAAAATCGGCCAAAATATGGGCTTTTGTAGCCTACAAAACCCAAAGGGGAGTTGGGGACGGCCAAACTAACCACGAAATCGGACAGGATGAAAGGGATCTGGGACATGGTCAGAAAGTAGCTGAAGATGTCCATTCCTATCACCATAAGCATAAGCATGGCCGTGTTCCTGCTTGCATCGGCCAGGGAGTCTAGGATCTTTTTTCCTGTCAACTTCCTCTTCAGTGTTCCGAGAAGTAAAGCCCCGAAGGCCCCGACACCGGTCGCCTCCGTCGGAGTGAAGACCCCGGCATAGATCCCGCCGATGACAAGAACAAAAAGGACAACGATTCCCCAGGTATTTTTCAGGGAATAGATCTTCTCCTTCCAGGTCGAGGACGAGCCCGGAGGTCCCATCTCCGGTTTCAGCTTACACATAAGATAGATAGACAGCCTTTTTTCATCTGATCCCATCGCTATCGATTTTCTCGGAGAATATCGGCCTGCTTCTTGGACAAAACCTTCCAGGATATATCCATAATTAAAAACTGGGAGAAGAGATATTTTCAGAGATAGAAAGCCGGATGTTATTTTCGACAGCCTGACAGCGCTGATTGCGTTTCTGAAGGGCAGTTGAAACACTTTTTTTTGCTTGACAGGCAGGGCAGTGGTTCTATATAGAGAAAAAAAGTCCTCCTAAGAGAACATTTTTCTGTTGAGTGTACCGATGATAGCAGAATACAAAAGGGTCCCGGCACTTGATAAATGCTTTGCCATTTTAGATCTCTTGGCCAAAGAAGGAAGACCGCTCGGGATCAGTGAGATAGCGAATGCTCTCGCTATTAATAAGAGCACGGTCTTTAATTTGGTTTACACCCTGACTGATCTGGGGATCCTTGAAAACGGGAACAAGAAATTTCGTTTCGGTACAAGGCTCTTTGTGCTTGGAAAGGCGTCTGGAGAAGGGTCCGGTCTCATCAACACAGTTCATCCGTACCTTGAACAGATCAGTCAAGCGACGAATCTGACTGCGTTCCTCGGCATGCGGTCCGGAATGGATGCCGTCATTGTGGACAAGGCTGAAGCGGCGGTTGACCTGAAGATATCCTCTGATGTGGGCATGCGCTTGTCTCTCCTTGCCGGCTCAGGCGGCAAGGCCCTTCTTTCCCAACTCTCCGACCAGGAGATTGACGACATCCTTTCCAGGAACGAACTCCGGAAGTTTACTCCCTACACCTGTACAGACAAGAAAAGGTACCGGGAATTGATCATGAAGGTACGAGAGGAAGGCATTGCTTATGACCTGGAGGAATATCTGGAAGGAATCATTGCAGTTGCAGCCCCGCTCAACGCCCCTGGGAAAGACCTTCAAGCGGCTATCTGGGCCGTGGGGATGCGGAAACAGGTGAGTGAAAAGGAATTGTCCCGCTTTTCCGATCTCCTGAAGGAATCGGCGAATCAGATTAATGTGCGTTTTTCGATGGTATAGGGTATATTGCAAGGAGATATAATAAGGAGGTAGCATCATGGGCGTGCTTGGCAGGAACTATTGGAACCCCTTTGTGGAGACGTTGCCGAGGGAAAAGCTCCGGCGGCTTCAGATCAGGAATTTTCGGAAGATCTTGAAGTACGCAAAGGAGCATTCAGGTCTCTACAGAGAAACGCACCAGGGGATTGAACCTGAGGATATCAGGTCTATGGATGATATCAGAAAAATCCCTATGATCGACAAGGAGGATTTGAGATGTGCGCAGACCGGGAAGGAGCCTTTCCCGTTCGGTGACCTTCTTGGAGTGCCCGTGGAGGAAGTCTCTACCTTTCGCCAGACGTCAGGGACCACCGGAACACCGGTGTATGTCCCGGAGAGCTGGGAAAGCTGGCAGTGGCGTGTCGAGGTCTGGTGTCATATCCTGTGGATGGCCGGTTTCAGGGAGACGGACAGGGTCTTTATCCCTTTCGGCTACAATGTTTATGTGGCATTCTGGGAAGGGCATTACGCAGCGGAAAAGCTCGGTTGCACGGTCATCCCGGGCGGGGCTTTGGATACCAAGGGGAGACTTAATAAGATCAGAGAAGTGAGGGCCACGGCCCTGCTCAATACCCCGACCTACGGACTCCATATGGCCGAAACGGCACGGTCTTTGGGTTTGTCCCCGCAGGAGATGGGGATTGCGCGGATGGTGTGTGCCGGGGAGCCCTTGCCGGATGCCACCCGAAAGAGATTGGAGGAAAGCTGGGGTGCGGAAGTCTATGATCATATCGGCGGTACCGAACCATGCGCCTGGGCCGCCATGTGCAAGGAGCGGAAAGGGCTCCATATCATGGAGCCGTTTTTCCTGGTGGAAATTCTCGACATGGAGACCTTGAGCAGGGAGGTGGAGGAAGGTGAATTGGGGGTTGCGGTGGTGACCCCTCTGGGCAGGCGTTCATTTCCCCTCATCAGGTTCAACACCAAGGACGTGGTGCGAAAGGGGAAAAGTGGTTGTGCCTGCGGCAGGACGTCCATGATGATTCAGGGGATGGCCGGCAGGGCGGATGACCTGCGAAAGATCAGGGGTGTGCTCTTTACCCCGGTGTCCGTGGAGGAGGTGGTGAGAGGGGAATTTCCAGAGATTGCGGAGTATGAAATCGTGGTCGAGAGAAAAGGGATCATGGATGAAATATCCCTCAAGGTGGAACCGGAACAGGAGATTGGAGAAGAGGTCATGAAAGAGCTTATGAAGAGGATCTCTGAGAGGCTCAAGATGAAGACAAATCTGCGGTTTCTCATTCGCCCG
>JBAPTR010000003.1:0-80997 GCA_049282265.1 Desulfatiglandaceae bacterium
GAACAATTTCTTTCAACGGAGCGCAAAAAGCCGCGCCCGCCGAAGGATACGTTAGGCAGAAGCATCGGACTGGATAGATTGAATAGCATTCTGGGCCGCATGAACTAAGAATGATGATCTTGACATACCGTGTTTTTTAGCAGCGGCATCGATCTGTTTTAGCGTCATTTCAGGTACGGTAACATTCACCCTAACTGTGCGGGGTTTGGCGTCAGGTACTGAAACGACCAAATAAGCGATCGCATTGGCGTAATCGGGATCGCTCATAATATCTTCGAGCCGGGAGGGAACAGGCAATTGTTCGCCGTCTTCGAGCATACCATGGATATGAAGGGTGAGAGCTTCCTGAGCCATATCCTTGGCTTCATCGATATTTTTCCCAGCGGTAATGCATCCGGGAAAATCCGGAAACGATACGCCGAAATCTGATTTGACTTCTTTATGAACGATAGCAATATAGTTTGCCATGCTAATACCTCATCTGAATTTGATGCCTGACTGGCGTTCGATACTTTTTAATGTGCCAATTGGTATATCTTTTTTGGGATGTGGAACAGTGACTCGTCCTTTTCGTTCTGGATGCCGGAATTGGGTGTGAGAGCCAACTTTTGCAATTTCGAACCACCCATTTTCCTTAAGTATTTTGATGATTCTTCGGCTATCCATAGTGTGTATTAATACACATTAGTCATGTTTTGTCAATCATAATCGGATAACCATGGCATGAACCATGACCGGATTTTCGCTGGTGCTCAAACCCGGCAGGTTATGCCTACGTTAGTGCTGAGAGGAGATGAATTGTTCGGCAGCTGCAGCGAGAAGTTCAGAACGTTTCATGCCATGTTTCCCCCTATACTCATCCACATCATTTAGGAGAGATTCAGGGAAGATAACATTAAATCGTTTTTTCGGTTCATTGATAATTTGACTTCTTGGTTTTGGTATAGGTTTCCCATGTTTTTTGGCGGTTTCGATCCATAATTTCATAGCTATCTCTATTTCTTTAAGAGCTTCTTCTGGTGTTTCTCCAAACGCGGAACACCCTTTAAGCTCTTCGATCTCAGCGATATAATCGCCATCGCCTTCGGGATCGGGAAAAATTTTTAAAGTATATTCCATGATTATTCTCCATCAATAATTTTAATTGCTTGTTTTACCTGATAAGTTTTAGCTGTACCGTCTTTCTTTTTTTGAATATTAATAGGTGTTTCTATAATCGGATGTACAAAAATATGATGACTCCCATTTACTCTGTCAAGAAAGAATCCATTATCTTCCAGCCAGTTTACAAGGTCCTGGAATTTAATATTATTCGGATTCCTTCTAATCTTTTGATTTAATTTATCAGTTTTTGTCATCGTTTAAGGGTTTTAAGTTTACTGTTTTTTTACACTTATATTAGTGTGTAATTACACATATGTCAAAATAATAATTAAAATGGCACTAACCTCTTAATCAACCAGACCGGCTATAAAACTGCCGGCTGGTTATCAAGCCGTTGTGAAAAGTTTAGGCAGAAGCATCGGACTGGATAGAAGGAGGAAAACGATGGGAAAGCATTTTGTTCTGATTCACGGTGCGTGGCATGGAGGATGGTGTTGGGATGGTGTAGTAGAGGAACTGAAACTGGCAGGGCATACAGCTGAGGCACCTACTATGCCAGGACACCACCCGGATGATGATTCCTAAATCGGTTGTGTTTTGTAAAGAAGACGCCTCGCTACCACCTGGTGCATTTATAGGTATGGCTCAGGGACTGGGGGACTACAGGCTCATTGAAGTTGATGGAGGGCACGAAGCCCTTTTTACAAATCCTGGTGTTGTTGCCGAAGGCATACTAAAGGCTGTTAAATAGCATTTCTTTTATGAAAATAATTTGAATTAATACAAATTGACTCCTTAGCACACTCCATGTCAAGGTGAAAACGCCATGAAACGATAGGCGTTCCCCGATCGCCCCCTAAACCGCCGTTTCCTCTCCCCGTCCACCCGTTCCCTGCCCTTGCGGCTTTGAGCCCTCCCTATGCGCATGACCCGAGACCGCATATGGATGGTCACCCGAATTCAAGTGGTGGGCATGATCCTCTTGAAACCGGCTTTCAAATATCTCCGGGTTCACCCTCCGGGCCATGGATCCTGAAGCCCTTGTCCCAATACTCTTCGGACGAACATGGAGGGGTTTCTTCCGATTTTTTGTTGACAGGAGTAAATGATAGTTGCATTCCTAATTCGGTTTGGCGTACAAGACTCAATGCGCTTCATTTGATGGTTCTTTTCCGGCACTCTGTGAGCAGTTTGGCCTGGGAATGGACCATAGGGGAACCCGGAAATGTGAAATAGCGGATCCCGGGAAGCTGGAGAGAGATGCTTACTACGAAATAGTTGGGAGGAATATCTGTTATGCGGCCGATCAAGTTTTTTTGTATGTCCATTTTTTTGCTGATTTGTTTTTTTGTTGCAGCACCGGTTCACGCCGGCCAAATCCAGGCAGCCGTCTCGCCCGGAGGAATCACCTCGACGAAAGCTACTGTTAACCTCTTAGGGAGAATCGTCGACACTGAAAACAAGCCCGTTGATGAAGTGAAGGTTCAAATTTTTGTGGACGGCAAAGAAGTGGATCATTTTCTTACCGATGTGGACGGCAAGTATGTTTCTCACTTCCAGTTTCCCGAGGGAAGCATCCCCTCGGCCCTGATCCGGATAAAGGCTTCCAAAGCCAGTTTCAAGAAACAGGTGCTCGAAATTCGGGGATCCGGGCTTGCGAATCAAAACGGGAATTTTTTCATCAAAGGCAATATGATGCTCCCGAGAGTTCTGGGACCCGCCTTCTGGATAGCCACGATAATCTTCATTCTGGTTTATGCGATGATCTCCTTTGAACTCCTTCACCGGACCGTCGCCTCCATGCTTGGTGCGTCTCTGATGCTGCTCATTTCCTATACCTTCGGAACCATTGATCCGGCCTTTCGGATCTTTTCCTTCAAGACGGCCATCGCCTCCATTGACATGAATGTGATCTTCCTGCTCTTGGGGATGATGGTCATCGTCGGGGTGTTGAAATATACCGGCGTGTTCCAATGGTGTGCCTATATGGCCTACAAGCTGGCCAGGGGCAAGGTCTTTCTCCTGACCATTTTCCTGATCGTTTTTACGGGAGTCACCTCGGCATTCATCGACAATGTGACCACCATGCTTCTCCTTACAGGGGTCGCCATCGAGATTTGCGTGTCTCTCTCCATCAACCCACTGGCCATGCTGATCCCTCTGGTCCTGGCCTCCAACATAGGGGGAACAGCCACGCTCATCGGTGATCCGCCCAACATCATGATCGGATCTTATGCCCATCTGAGTTTTATGAATTTTGTGGTGGCCTTGGGCATTGTTTGCGGGCTGGCCGCCATTGCACTCATCATTATGAGCAAATTCGTCTGGGGTAAAGATTATGCCTTGGGAAAGGTCGACAATGTCGAGGAAAATGTCGAGACACTGAAAAGAAGATACAAGATTACCGACCCCAGCCTTCTTATTTACGGGTTGGGCATCCTGGGCTTTGTGGTATTCCTGTTTATCAGCCACGGCTACTGGCACATGGAGGTCAGCATTGCGGCCCTGATGGGTGCCGCCGTACTGATGACCATTGCCATATTGACAAAGAAAGTGAATCTGAACGAGTTGATCGAGAAGGACATTGAATGGGCGACTCTCTTGTTCTTTATCTTCCTCTTTATGATTGTGGGCGGTGTAGATTCGAGCGGACTGCTCGATCTCATTGCAGGCTGGATTCTCCAGCTGTCCCACGGCAGCTTTGTTGCTTCATGCTCCCTGATCATCTGGGTGTCTGCCATCCTGTCCGCCTTTGTGGACAACATCCCCTTCACGGCTACCATGCTGCCCGTGGTCGGTTATCTCAGCACCGTCATTCCCGGGGCCGGCAATACGCTCTGGTGGGCGCTGGCCCTTGGCGCGTGCTTCGGCGGGAACGGGACCATCATCGGAGCTTCGGCCAATGTGGTGACTATGGGGATTGCGGAATCACGGGGATACCGGATAACTTTCGGGGGATTTATGAAGACCGCCTTTCCCTTCATGCTGATCAGCGTGGCCATAGGTTATGTATGGTTGCTGGTCTTCAAACCCTAACCGGGGACATAGGTTGAATGGGTACTTTCCGAAAAACCGGGTCGGGATGCTGGGATGAAAGTGGCCTGCCTGGATTTCATCGATAATGTCGAGCCCATGCATCAAGATCTTCACGATGCACAAAGGATTCAGCTTCTCAAGGCACTGGGAGCCCAAATGATCGACCGATCAATCTGGGACACCATATCCGATACTCAGCCGCCAAAGCAGATCGTGAATAGAAGAATCATACTTCCCCTGACAACGCCGGAACTCGCACGCAAACACGCAGTTATTCCGCACCGTTTGCCTGCCCCGGTCACCAGGGCTGTCTTGCCTTTCAGGTCGTCATACATCTTTCATCTCCCGTCTCTATCAAAAAGATTCATGACCACGCCCTCAGATCCTCCAGGCCGCCATCTAATCGAACGGCGTTCGATAATCGTCAGTGGCGGCTTCGGGGGCAGGACCCGGCTGTGCGTCAGGCTGAACTGTCTCGGGCACAGGGGACGTACAGGGGGATGTGGGACTAAATCAGCCGCACATCAGAGCAGATGCAACGACGGTAAGGGTTAGGCGCGGAAAACAAAAACCCAAATCGACCTATGAGTCGACTTGGGTTTTTAAGGCTTAACCTTGTTAATTGCTCTGTAAGCTTGATGACTGAACCCTTCCGGCAATCATTCAGCCATCAAGCTCCGTTCAGTCTATTAGTGATCGCCGTATTTGTAAACGCGATCAGGAACATCGTTTACCTGATCTTCATCAATGATCGCAAATGCCCGAACCATGGAACCATCACCGCAATAAAGGTTTAATGGTGCGCCTATAATGGCAAAACGCTTACCTACAACCTTTTCAACCTGACCTCCAATGTTTTCCCAGCCAACCTTACCGTTACCAAGCAAGAGCTTATGGCAAGGTTCCCAGGTACCGTTACACAGGCCCTTTTCTTCAACGAGCCCATAAAGCTCATCATATGCCTCTTGACCATGAATTTTAATATACAGATCACGGTCAAAATGTGCATACTCTTCCTCACCAAAACGCTCAATGTATTCATATTTCAGTGGGCGCCCGGAATAACCAGGAAGATTCATTGAAAGCGGTCCGGCCTGTGAGCCAATCGATGTGTGCAGAGGATGATCAAGGGCCTGCTGATCGACGCCAAGGGCCTTGATATCATGCTTCATACACCAGTGCCCAACAGAAGCCCCAACACCCGGGGCATAACAATAATATTTCTTTGAATCATCCCAGATCTTGGATACACCAGTGTATACAACCACTACCATGTCTTTAAGCTCTTCATGGGTGACTCCGGTTTTGGCTAGTGCCTCATCCATGTGCTCAGCCTTGATCAAGGTCCACTCGGGGACATGGGAAAGATCAAGACAAACCGCGTCACCACAGTAAGCAAAAATATCCATTTCATGGGTATAACGGGCGCGGCGGCCATCGAATTCAGTTTCAATTACGTGACGAGGTGAATCTGCATGTGTACCATTATGCATAGGCATTGCAAAATACTGACTCAACACACCCGACTTTGCCAAGCCATGACCTCGGGTAATTGCCGGCTGAGGAAAGTAAGGCCACTGTGGTGAATAAGCGCCGACCGGATGACTTAAATCTATGATTTTTTTCCCTTTAAAAATGCTTTCGTATTGGTTTGGCATTGGTTTACTCCTTTGCAGTTATTTATTAGGGCCAATCTTATAATTAAAACAATCTAGCCCATTTGGATTGCTTTAATAACTTACCTTGAAACTTGCCTTGAGGGGCAAAAACGCACACCTTAAACGGGACCTATTCTGATGGAATTGAACTTATGTGTCAAGGCCTAAATCGGCACGTATACTGCAAAGGTTCCAGGTTCAGCGGAATCATTGGGGAACGTAATAAGAGCGCTTTAACCGTAAACCGTGAACTTTGAACCTCTCAATCTGATCTTATATCGGCCTCCCGTTCAGGCAGATTTATACCTTCAGCAAATCTCCTTCTAAATCCTGGATTCGCGGTAATCTCAATACAATTAGTTCTGGTGATAATACTTTGAGATGGACATGGGGGACCTTGAATATTAAAATGAAGCTGATAAGAAGTATGGTTACTTAATTCCTTAAACACGGAAAGGAGAGTAAGATGAATGTCACCGTCATTGTCGCTTTTCAAGCAAAGCCCGATCAGGTAGAGTCTCTGCTGACTTTACTATCCGGCGTACAGGCTCGCGTCATCGAAGCCGGCTGTCTTAGCATTTCTCTCTTACAGGACCAAGATGATCCTACACGTATCTTTGAAATAGAAGTATGGCGAACAGCCGATGACCACAAACGCTTCATTCAATCGGCTACTTCATCTGGTGCTTTTAAGCCATTTGATGCGTTACTGGCAGCACCCTTCAAGGGCAATTATCTGGACACGGTGAAACACTCTGAAACATAAGCCCATTTGCATCTTGAGTCTCGCGGGACAGATCGGTTTCATCCGTCATCGGCCACCCTGCGGTGAGGCGGTCTATCCCTGCCCATGTCCCCATTTTCGCTGTTTATAACGGAATTACGGGAGCTTGAAAACATCAGGCTCGAATTGCTGACAACAGGAAAGTTGCTCCAATGCCTTATATCACAACTCCGGGACAAATCGCCAAGCATGTCTATCTTACCGACACAAATCAATTTAGCAAAGAGCGGCAGACTTCCGCCTTTATTTATTGGGACGGTGACACCTGCCTGTTGATGGATGTGGGGACCTCCGACGATGTTGAGACACTTTTCAGGAATCTGATCCGGCTCGGCATTCCGGAAAACAAGGTGATCGGTATCGTGCTTACGCATTACCATTTTGACCATGGTGGTGGCGCACCGACGCTTTGGCAAGAATTATCAAGACGAAATCCAGATTTCAGGATTATCGTTCCAAAAGAGACATACCACAAGCTACAAGACGCCGAATCCCATATAAGGGGTGCCAGAACAACTTATGGTGACAAAGTCGGCAAGATACTGAGGTTGCCGGAAAAGGCCTATACTCTTGTTGAAAAAGACGTTTTCCTGCCCATTAAACTGGGCGATGGATATCGGCTGCAACTCACTGCCGTCCCCGGCCACAGCGATGACCATTGCGCCCCCACCCTGTTTCAAAACGGCATACCGGTCTTTTGCTTTTCGGGTGAATCATGCGGTGCACTCTGCAGGGCACCCATACCTATCTCCATGCCCACAAGCATGCCACCGGCGTTCGATTTTGAAACATATATGGACAGCTGCCGTAAGGTTGCGTCACTGGCACCGGAAATCCTGGGGTTTGGCCATTTCGGCGCAATTGTTGGTAAGGCGGAGATAGCAGATTACCTTGCCCAACACCAGAAAGAGATGCATCGATTTCGCGATACCGTTATCCGCGCATATAAGGAGCAGCCCGATACGCGATATGTGGTTAAACAGGTCCTGAGGTTCTTTGAACTGCAAGGGAATATCAGCAGCAATGAGTCGGAGACAAATTCGCACAACGTTATATTCGCCTTTACCTTCGGTATGATGATCGACCTCGGTTACCGCAAAGCCAAATATGAACAGCGGTAAATGATCAGTAGTGGTACTGCAACTGGGCGATATGAAACGATTACAATATGGTATTTACAATCCCATCTCACTTGCGATAGACTTTAGCAAGCGTACATAGGTTCTTACTCCTTCCCCCTCCCGGGGACTTTCCCGGAGGAAGCGCCTATATTATTTCCCCCGGATCCGTAAGACCTGCCTGGGTCCTCCGGAGGTAGCGGGTTCGGTCAAAAACCGAGGGGAAAAACCCAGGAGTTCGCGGATGAAGAACCAACTCTCAGATGCTGAATTGGAGACCTATGCGAGGCAAATCGTCCTGGAGGAGATTGGCTACGACGGTCAGGTCAAGATCAGAAATGCCAAAGCAGCTGTTATCGGCATGGGTGGTTTAGGATCGCTGATCGCCTCCAAGCTCGTTGGCATGGGTATCGGGCATCTGCGAATGGTTGACAGGGACATCGTCTCCCGTTCAGATCTGCACAGGCAGTACCTCTATGATGCCGATTCATTGGGTCGGCCCAAAGTTGAAGTGGCACTCAAGAAATTGGGGAGCCTGAACCCTGACGTGACATTGGAGGCAATCCCTGAATCCCTGAATTCAATCAATGTGAATGAATTGATCGGCGACGTGGACGTTGTTTTAGACGGTCTTGACCGACCTGAGCCTCGCTATCTCGTCAATCGGACCTGCAATAAGCAAAAAATACCCTATATTTTCGGCGCCGCAATACAGACCCTCGGAAATGTGTCCACCCTGGTGCCCGGCCGCACCCTTTGTCTTGAATGTTTCATGGGCGGACTCAAAGATGATGACCTGCCGAAATGCGGTGTTGTGGGCGTCCACCCTTCCGTCTTGGGCATCGTGACAGCCATCCAGGTTTTTGAGGCGGTTAACCTCATTATTGACCGTGAGCCGAAACTATTGAACAAACTGCTGTACATCGAGCTGGGTGATTTGAAATTCCACACGCTGAAATTGGCTGCCCGGGAAGATTGCCCTGTCTGCGGTGTCAACCCGTCGACGGCCCCGGAGCCATTGGCCGATAAGTTTTTTGAAGAAACATGTGCAAGGGATGGGCGAAGAAACTTTATCATTTCTCCCAAGAAACGAATCAAACTGCCTCTTGACCAACTGCCCGATTTGCTCAAAGAGAAAGGCTTTTCTATAAGATCATCAGGCGCTTTCGGCGTAACCTTTGACCAGACTGAAGATATTACCACCAGCATCCTCAACAGTGGGATTATGATTTCACAGACATCTCCCGGGGTAAAATCGAATATCAAGAAAGTTGTACTTGGAACCTATAGATCCATTCTTGTAGATGGTCTGGGCTTTTCCGGCGAAATTGTGCCGGAAGAATGAAATGAATCTGGCAATCGAAAACGTTTGGGTCCCGGACTTCCGGCAGAACCGGCTGGTTCATGGCCACGTGGGAATCAAGAACGGCCGAATTGTCGCGGTGTCAGACACCCCTTTCAAGGCACACACCGTCATAGACGGAAAAGACGGTCTCCTGACACCAGGGCTGATGGACGCCCATGTACACATGGAGAGTGCGCTTTTGACCCCTATGCGTTTCGGGGAAACAGTGGCCCGTCACGGTACGCTCCACGTGGTGGCGGACTGCCATGAAATCGCCAATGTCGCGGGAATTTCCGGACTTCGTTGGTTCATGGACGACGCGCGCAATGGACCGATCCAAGTGCATTTTGCCGTGCCCTCCTCCGTCCCAGCCTCTCCTTTTGCCCATTCCGGCGGCGCGCTGGGGCCTTCCGAAGTGGCGGAACTGCTGGATGATCCCCGGGTGGTATCGCTGGGGGAACTGATGAACGTGCCCGGCGTCCTGAACCGGGATGAAAACCTTATCAAAATGGTGGCTCTGGCAAGGGAAAGAGGCAAACGGGTCAACGGTCACGCGCCGGGTCTCACGGAGGAAAGGTTGCGGGACTATTTTGCCGCCGGCATCGAAGATGATCACGAGACGAGCCGCTATGAAGAATTGAAGGAACGCTTGGCGCTGGGGCTCCACGTGTTTCTGCGGGAGGGCTCCGCAGAGCATACGGAAGACGATGCCTACCGCGTCATTGACGAGGTCCCGGACCGGGTCCTATTCTGTACCGACGACAAAGCGCTCCACGACATTCAGGCCACAGGCCACATCAACTACCACCTTCGCAAGGGAGCCCGCCTGGGCGTCGATACCCTGAACCTCCTGCGGGCTGCCTGCTTCAACGGACCGTCCTACTACCATGTCCCGGACGCCGGGGAGGTCCGGCCGGGATACCGTGCCGACCTGGTCCTGTTTGACGATGCCACCCATTTCACCGTCAGGGAAGTCATTGTAGAGGGCCGGCTGCTCCCGGCCGCTTCAGAAACCGCATCGAAAGTCCCACGGTTTCTGGCGGATTCCATTCGCCTGGACATGCCCGTGGAGGTTCCCCCCATACCCGGGGCGGTGCGGAATCTGGCCATCCATATCACTGACGGCTCGCTGATCACGGGCAAGCTGGCCGTGAATTCCGCCCTTCCGGATGTCAGCCCTGAGGATGACCTCTTGAAACTGGTGGTGCTGGAGCGATACGGCCATGGCTATCGCGCCGCCTGCCGCATCCACGGCTTCGGGCTGAAAAGGGGGGCCATGGCCTCTTCCCTGGCCCACGACTGCCACAACATTGTGGCGGTGGGAACCGAAGACGACGCCATCCGCCGGGCCGTGGAGGCCATCATCCACAACCACGGAGGACTGGCAGTGGCGGACGGGGAGGACATATTCATTGTCCCTCTGCCGGTGGGGGGCATCGTGTCCGGAGAAAGGCCGGAAAGACTTGCCGCGGGCCTTCAAGAACTGGTCCGGCGCACCAGAATGCTGGGAACTCCCCTCCGGAATCCCCATGCCACCCTGTCTTTCATGGCCCTGGAGGTGATTCCTCACCTGAAATTGACCGACCGGGGTCTCTTTGACGTGGACGGGTTCCGGCTCGTGGAGGCCGATGCAGGCGGCTTATGAACAGAATAGGTTGAAATTGAAAAAGATCGGCTTCGGGAAATAGCACTTTTGCGGAAAAAGGGTATCTCAGAGGAGCTGAGATACGGGGACGAGTTCCAGCTCAGGTCTCCTGTCTGCCAGATCCCGCCTGAATTCGTGGAGGGCCCTCAGGGTGGTAAGGTGCGGGTGTCCGATACCGATGGCAGAGCCGTATTGGAGGGCATGGTGTACCAGGTGCCGCAAGTGGAACCGTATGTCGCGGAGGTCCGGAGGGTCGTCCAGGAAGACATTCCTCGGTGCGGTTCTCATGTGCAGTCGCTTGGCGACGTGGTAGGCCTTGGAATGAACCGATGTCAGGCTGTCCACGAAGAAGAGATCTTTCTGTTTTATGATCCTGAGGGCCTGCGCCACCTTCATCGAGCATGATGTAAACCTGGAACCCATGTGGTTGTTGACGCCTTTTGCCTGGGGGATCTGGAGAAGATTTTTTTCAACAATGTCCTCGATCCTGGGATCTCTGTAGGCGATGTAGATGGCACCGGGGCCCGGGTCTATTTCATGGCAGAAGGGTTCCATGGGCTGGTGAAGCATAATTTCATGCCCCTCCCCGTCGATCTCCTGGGCCAGGAATTCGGAATAAGGCAATTGGGGAAGTATGGAGAACGTGATGGGCAACCCCAGGGCCAGAAAGGCCCGCGCCCGCGAAATACTGCTCCCGATGTCATCGATGATCAGTGCAATACGGGGAGGTGAATGGGGGGCAAGGCAGGCGTTCGAATGGGATTTGAGCATGGCAAAAGTGAGCTTTTCAGAGGCTTCAGCCCTTGAGAAAAAGTCAACTCCCAAAAGCGTGCCGGCAAGAAAGGCAAGGCTCCTTGTCAGGAAAAGCCTTCGATCGTGCTGTTTTGGCCCGTGATGATCTTGGTCCTGCTCCTCCATATTAAGGGCGTACATACAACTTATTGTGATAAAGGTCAAGGAAAAATACCATATATTGTGAATTTATGTTAGAGATGTTTTTTTAACAGTGAAAGGAAAGAAAAATGCTTGAACAGCTGCGAAACCATGCACAGGATATTTTCAGGGCTTCCCTTGAGGCGGTTGATCCCTACGAGGCCGTCAAACGCTTTGTCCATTTGGAAGGGAAAAGGCTATCTGTAGGACAGGAGGCCGGGACCCGCAAGGAGTTGGAACTGGATTCCTTCGACCGCATCCTGGTCGTGGGCGGCGGAAAGGCCACGGCGCCCATGGCCGCGGCCCTCGAGAACATCCTCGGATCCAGGATCCGGCAGGGGACGATCAATGTAAAATATGGGTTTACCCGGGACCTCTCCCGAATAGGAATTGTCGAGGCCGGTCATCCACTGCCCGACGAAAACGGTGTGCTCGGTACGCAGAAGATCCTGGGGCTCCTCAACGGCGCCGGCGAGAAGGACCTGATATTTTCTCTGATCTCCGGCGGCGGATCCGCCCTGCTCCCCCAGCCGGCAGGGGCCATTACCCTCGAGGAAAAACAGGCCATGACCCGCACCCTGCTCGAATGCGGCGCCAGCATAGACGAGATCAACGCCCTCAGGAAGCATATCTCTTCATCAAAGGGTGGGCAGATGGCCCGGGCGGCCTACCCCGCCACAACCATCAATCTCATGCTTTCAGACGTGGTCGGCGACAGGATCGACGTTATCGCCTCCGGGCCTTTTGTTCCCGATACCTCCACCTTTGAAACGGTGACAGAGATCCTTGATAAATACGGGCTTCGTGATCTACCTCCGGTGCTTGAAGCCTACTTGAAAGCCGGAGTTGAGGGGGAGGTACCTGAGACGCCCAAGCAAGGGGACGAAGTCTTTGACCGGGTCTTCAATTGTATTGTCGGAAGCAACATCCTGGCCCTGAAGGCCGCAAAGAAAAAGGCCGCATCCCTGGGTTATGAAACCCTGATCCTCTCATCCATGGTGGAAGGGGAGACCCGGGAGGTTGCCAGGGTGCACACTGCCATTGCCCTGGAGATCCTGAAGACAGGCCATCCCCTATCGCCTCCTGCCTGCGTGATATCCGGCGGAGAAACCACCGTCACCATCCGGGGCAGCGGCGTGGGGGGCCGCAACCAGGAATTCTGCCTTGCCGCGGCCATGGATCTGGGAGGCATTGCGGAGCGGGTCGTGATCCTGAGCGGCGGAACGGATGGAAATGACGGCCCCACAGAGGCGGCCGGAGGGATTGTGGATCCCTTGACGCTGGAACGAGCCAGGGAAGCGGAAATAAAAGCACTGGATTTTCTCAAGGCCAATAACGCGTATGCCTTTCTGAAAAAGACAGGAGACCTCCTCATCACCGGTCCCACCAATACGAATGTCATGGATGTACGTCTGGTCCTTGTGGGATAGGGGTGCACCGCCCCTCCCGCACTCGATCAAGGCTCATGAGTGAGGGGAACACATAGGGAACTTGGCCACGGGCTCATTTTTTCTGCCAGCGTTTCAGGAGATAGGGCTTGGCCGTCTCAAAGGCCGCGCAGTCGTGCTCAATGGCCTCTTCCGCCTGCTTGATGGACATGCGCTTCGTTCTTTTCACGAAGGAGAGGGTCCTTCCGAAGTAGAGGGGGATGAGGGATTCCATCATCAGATTCCGATCCATCACGGAATCGCGGTAGGCCACGGCCATGTCGAAGAGTATCCGCGCCCAGAGATCTGTGGGAAAATTAAATTCCGATTCTCCCATATTCCCGATCTCCTGGAGTTTTTTGTAGATATTTTCCGGAAGGATGAGGCCCCACTGTTCACTGTACTGCCTAAAACCCTGATGGAATTTTTCCAGGAGATTCTGTGTGTTCACCTCAACCTTTGGGGGCATTTCCACCTCTCCCAGCCCAAACCCGTAGATGGCCGTCGGACGGCTGTATTTGACCTTTTTCCAGATGGAATCGAATTCCGTCATCATGGAAAAGATCGTCCCCACCACCTGCCTGAACATGGGTCCAAGATCGGCGCCGGGGTCCTTGGTTCGATGGATCTTGGGCCGGCCCATGAAAGACTGGCAGACCTGAATGCGCTGCCTGATTGCCAGGGTGGTCATCCAGATATCGATTCCAAAATTGGCCACCGCCTCATCCCAGACCTTGCTTTCGAGGTAGGTCTTTGCCAGCTTTCCGCTGAATCCGAAATCGCCGCCGATGGGCTGCCTGACACGCCTGCCATACAAGGCCCTTGTCAATGGGTAGGCGATCCCGTTTGTTATGGTGCCGTCATACTTGTGCCGGACATAGAGGGGCGCCACATAGGAAAAACCCTCAAAAAGGGGTTCTCCCAGGTGTTTGATCCACTCCGGGGTGATGCTCTTCAGGTCGGCGTCCACCACCACGACGGCCTTGGCCTGCAGAGCCACAACCTTGCTGAACAGGTTCTTGAAATTGTTTCCCTTTCCCTTGACCCCCGGAGGCGTGGAAAGGTAGATCTTGGGCACTTTGGTAGGCGTGTCCATGAACGCGTCTTTGGTGCCATCGGGAGAATTGTTGTCACAGTTGATAATGACCGCCGACCTGTTCTTGAAATATTCCGTCAATCCCCTGTCCGCCTGGGATGTGGGATAACCGATGGAATCCGCCTCCTTGAATGAAGGAATGCAGACCACCAGTTCCGCTTCTTTCACGTTATCGGGATTGTGTTCAGGTTCAAAGCGATCAGCCATCTATTTACTCCTCTGCCTGGTCCAGAATATTCAGCACGGCCTCATTCCATCCTCTCGGCCCTTTTTCCCGCGTAACCGTTAGGCTGGGAACCCGGTTCACAAACTCCGGAAAATCCACTCTTGAACGGATCAAGACCGGGTAATCGGCCCGTTCGAGCATGGAAAAATCATTCGGGCTGTCGCCCAGGGCCACCGACAGGACCTTTCCGAAAAGCCCCCTGTAAAGAAAAACGACCCGATCCATGGCCATGCCCTTGTCAATCGGGCCCTGGAGGTGGAAAAACCGGCCCCCCTCCGTGATGGAAAGTCCCCTCCGGACTGCAGCGGAATGGAGGGCGCCAAGATCCGGAATCCCGGGGGCACGTATGATGAACGGTTCATCAAATTCCCTCTGAGCGGCCTTTCGGGCCATTTCCTCGCCCAGTCCGGTGAGCCCGGAAATTTCCCTTATGGTCATTTCGGAAAACCCCCGGATCGGGTATCCCAACTCCTGCCGGATCTCGCCCAGCGCGTGGGTAAGGGATTCGTAGGCCGGTCCCTGCGGCCACTTCCAGAGGTCCTTTTCCAGGCAGGCCCCGGGGGGCTGGTCTTTGAAAGTTCGTGTCGGTAGAAAAATACCCCCGCCATTCTCCACGATGAACGGACCTGTGAGGGACATCCGCCCGCGCAGGATTTCCATCTCCGCCCTGGTCTTACTGGAGGCCAGGATAACAGGCACACAGCGTCGCCCGCACAAATCGAGGGCCTCTTGGGCTTCTTCCCAGCCGTAGGTCTCAGGATCCAGCAGCGTCCCGTCCAGATCGCTGAAAATGAGTCTTTGAAGCGGGCTTGACGATCCTGTGGCGAAGTCCTTTTTCATGGTAAAACGCCAATCGGCCTTTCAGGCAAAACGCCTTTTCTCCTTTTCCATCACTTCGATCAGGTCGTAAAGAATCCTGGGCAATTTGTTGGAAACCCTCTCCCACGAGACGGTCTGAGGCATTTCAAAGACGCCCTGCCGGGCATTTCGTTCCACGGCCAGAATGGCATCGCCCAGGCCCTTTTCCATGAAGGGCTTGAATTCAGGGTGCGAATGGACGAACCTCAAGAATTTTTCCGTCATCCTGTAGGGAACGGTAAGGACTTCGCCGGCCTCGAGCACGGAATGGCGAAAGACATCCTTCACGAGGTATTCTTCCGTGTCCCTGTCGTATGTCAGGTTGTTGAAGCCGGCATCATCGGAATATTTTTTCACCTGTTCTTCGGCCAGGGCCTGGTAGGTGACGGAGAGATCCCGGAAAAAGGTATCTGATATTTCGAGGCCTTCTTCGATGATCAAGGCGTTCATGAGGGTTGTTACAATATCGATGGCCATGCGGTTGAGACCCCGGGAACGGTCTTCCGCCGATACTTCCCGGTGCTTGTGGTCGAAGGGTTCCTCGGAAAACATGACCTGGGCCGAAGACGAGGCCTTCCGGTAAACCTCTATCAGGGTGAAGATCTCGACCCCCCAGTTGGTGGCAAAACGCATTCTCTTCAAAAGATCCACGTGAAAGGCCACTTCCCCGGAGAGCTGGTAGTTGAATCCCAGGAGAAATTCGATGAGATTCATCATTTTTTCCTGTTTACCCTCGGCAAATTTCCTCTTCAGGGAGAGGAGCAGGGGATCCAGCAGCAGCCTTTTCACCCTCCCGTAGAGCTGCCTCTCCCTGAGACGGGTATAGTAGGCCTTGGAGAAATCGTACTTGAGCACCACGACCGGATAGAGAAGGCGGTCCAGCTGGACCTGTTTGAAGGATCGGATGTCTGCATCGATGAGCCCGATGGATTCGGCCCCCAGGGCCATGGCAATGCCGAAGCTGAGAAACATGTTTTTGCCCTTGCCCGGTTCGCTGAAGTTGAAGCCTGCCTCATTGAGCTGGTTGTAGATCCCCTCGAATCCGGGCCCACTGTTCCACTGGATCAGGTAGTTCCTGATCCCGGAAGAATCGATGAGTGCCTTCAGCCGGACGGCTTCGGCTTCCGTGGCCCCATCCAGTCCGAAGATCAGCATGGAGAGATAGGAGACGGCCCTCAGTTGCTTGAGGATGTTCCGGAACACGGGGAGATTGTTTGGGTCAAGATATTCGCTTGCCAGGAGGGGTACGATGAGCACCGTCTTTTTCCATTTGGAATGGAGTCGGAGCTGGGACCGCAGGTGTTTCTTGTCCTGCTCGAGGATATGGAAGGTGGTGATGCGATGGATTTTCTGGGAGAAGTCAGAAATGGTTTTGCCCCTTTCCGTCTGTGAAGCCGCGGCCGCAGACGTCTTGCGGTTTTCCTAGAGTTCACTACCCTGAAGGTATCCAAAACCGTCTTTCTTGTCAATAACGCTTTGACTGTAGGGATGATTCCCTATAGAATAGTAAAGAATTCGTCCAAGACCACGACCATGAGCTCTAATGAAGTCGTCTCATTCACCAGAGCTCAGGAGGAGAACCTGACACTCTTTTTCAGGTTTTCCTCCTATTTACTGCTCATGGGCTGCCGTTTGCGACGCACATTCGCTTTTTATGAAGCCATCATCATTTTGTCATGAGGTCCTTATGGTTCCATCGATCAAAACCTGTTTCCGGCTCATGGCCGAATATGAGATGCTCGACAACATCAGGGAGCACTCCATCGTTGTGGCGAAAATCGCGGCCCTGCTTGCCCGGGGACTCCAGAAGGCGGGTGAGTCCGTTGAACTGAAAAAAGTCATCGCCGCTGCGCTCATGCACGACATCGCCAAGACGTCCTGCCTGAAAAACGGCAAGGATCATGCCGAGGAAGGCAGAAAAATATGCCTCCAGAACAACCTGGAGGAAATCGCACCCATTGTCGCCGAGCATGTGATCCTCAAGACCTATCTGATAGATGGGCGTTTCTCGGAGAAGGAGATCGTCTATTATGCCGACAAACGCGTGAATCATCACTCGGTGGTGAGCCTGGAAGAACGCCTGAGGTATATCATTGAACGTTATGGCGGAAAAGGAAACGGGCGTCGAGAGGCGATAGAAAGAAATTTCGCGCTTTGCAAGAAGATCGAAGCTGCCCTCTTTCGATTGCTCCCGTTTTCGCCGGAGGAGTTGTCCCGGGAGGTGGAATATCGCCTTCATGACTTACTCCCCGGCCGGCAGTAGTCGTCAAGAAAGGATTTTTTTTGAACTGAAATGGAGGATATTATGGCCAGGCATAGGACAATGACACTTATTTTGGGATGCCTATTCCTCTTTCTTGGCTGTCAGGACAGGGGACTGAACCTCAAGATCCGTTTTCAGGAAATAAACGGCCTCAAGGCTGCAGATCATGTGATATTTGAGGGAAACCGGATTGGGGAAGTGACGGGTGTCTCCTATACCAAGGAAGGGGTCTACCTGGTGACTGTGCTGATTGCTGAAACATTCGCCAATGCTGCCAACAGTCATTCGCGCTTTACGATTGGCAGGGACCCGGTGGACAGGGCAAAAAGGGCGGTGGAAGTGGTAAATATCGAAAAGGGAGGGCAGCCGCTCGAAGACGGCTCGGTTGTAGAAGGCACTTCGAAGGCAACGGTTTTGTTGAATGACGTTTGGGGAGATTTCAAGGACAAACTGAATAAATTTGGGGATACCCTTGAAGAACTGGCCGGACCTCTCCGCGACATACCCGAATCGGAAGAGGTCAGAAAACTCGAAAGACAGATGAAGGGCCTGATGGAGGACTTGAAACGGAAAGGAGGCAAGGTCCGGGAGAAGTTCGACAAGGAGATCCTGCCTGAGTTGCAGAAAAAGATTGAAGAATTGAGAGATCGTCTCAGAAAGTTCGGGCGGGAGAAGGAACTGGACCCCCTCGAGGAAGACATGCGTAAACTCAGGAAAATCTGAAGAGGGAATGGATAAAAATGTCTATCCGCTTGATTGCAAAAGGCCTGTATCGACTGGAAAAAGAAGTGGAACGACTGGAAAAACTTCTTGAGGAAGGTCCACGGGAAAAGCGATCGGTTCTGAAAGAAGAACTTCGAAAAATGACTGCCGAGAGGAACCGCATGCGACATATACTTGAGGGCAGCAAAGAGGAACCCCCTTGCCGAAAACCTCTGTAATGAACGGAAGGGCCGATGGATCCGTGCCGGAGACCGGGCTGACGCGTTTACATGAAAAAAAGACCTTCGCGATGAAAGTGACCAGGTCCATCCTTTTCGCCTTCATCATCATGGCGCTATGCGCGCCGACTGCCTGGGGAACCACCGCAACAGTGGCCGTAGTACAATCGCGCGACGGTTACCCGGCCGGCGGTTCCTATCCCATCCTTTTTCGTATACGGATCTCGGATCCATGGGCCATCCATGAAACGGGGAAGAGCGTCGGGGGTCTGATCCCCACGGTGCTGTCCTTCAAACAAGTCCCCGGAGTTCAAGTTGTCCGCATCCGGTTTCCCGAATCACAGGAAAAACAATTTTCTTTCAGCAAGGAAACCATCAAGGTCTATGCCGGTTCTTTCCTGGTGAGTGCGGTCCTGAAAGTCGGGAAAGAGGCTTCTGAAGGTGAGAGAAAGATAATGGGAAGCCTCTCCTACCAGGCCTGCTCGGATGTGGCCTGCCTGCCCCCCGAGACGGTTCCCATATCCTTCCCGGTGAATATTACCGCAACCGAGGCCCAAACAAAACGCATCAACGACCCCCTTTTTTCGGAAGGGAAACCTCAGCAGGGGCCCGGCGATTTCCCGGGAGGCTGGAAACCGGGGGCGGGGCTCTGGTTGACCCTGCTCGGCATTTTTCTCGGAGGCATGGCCCTCAACCTCACCCCCTGTGTCTACCCCCTCATCCCCATAACCGTTTCCTATTTCGGCGGCAGGAGCGGAGAGAAGGGAGGCAGGCCTGTACTCCACGGCATTCTCTACATGCTGGGGCTGGCCGCCACCAATGCCTCCTTGGGGGCAGCAGCCGCGCTGAGCGGGGGAATGCTGGGTTCCGTGCTCCAGAACCCCCTGGTCCTGATGCTTGTGGCGGTGATCCTGGTCGGTCTGGCCACCAGCTTTTTCGGGCTTTGGGAGATCAGGATTCCGTCCGGTCTCATGAAGATGTCCAGCCGGAGTTTTGGTGGCTATTTCGGGACCTTTTTCATGGGCCTGACTTTGGGAATCGTCGCCGCACCCTGCCTGGGGCCGTTCCTTCTGGGCCTCCTCACATTTGTGGGCCAACTGGGCAATCCTGTTCTGGGCATTCTGTATTTTTTCGTCCTGAGTCTGGGCCTTGGTCTTCCCCTTGCGGTCCTGGGTGTTTTTTCGAGCAGCCTGGAGAGACTTCCGCTCTCCGGGGAGTGGATGGTCTGGATTCGCAAGTGTTTCGGCTGGATCCTGATCGGTATGGCGGGGTACGTGGTCCTTCCCCTGCTTCACCAGCCCGTTGTGAAATCCGCCGTTGCAGGGGCCGTTATGTTGGGAGCAGGTCTGCACCTGGGGTGGGTAGAGAAAAGCCGGAGTGCATGGCGCGGGTTTGGTTTTGTGAAAAGGGGCGTGGGGCTCCTCCTGCTTACGGCTGCTGCCATCCTCTTCCTCGCAGCCCCCCAAATCAGGACCGGCATCAAATGGGTCCCTTACGACGCTTCCCTCTTGAAGCAGGCTGCAAGCCGGGGGAGGCCGGTGCTCCTGGATTTCTACGCCGATTGGTGCAGTCCGTGCAGGGCAATGGACAAGGAGGTCTTTTCAGACAGCGAGGTCGTGAACTTGAGCAGGAGCTTCCTGAACATGCGGATGGATCTCACCACGCGGCAGCCGGCACAGGAGAAAATCCTGAGAAAATATGGTGTCAGGGGAGTCCCAACAACGATTTTCATCAACCGGGAAGGTCTTGAAGAGCGAGACCTGAGGATTGAACAGTATACCGGGAAAGACGAAGTGCTCTTGAGGATGCGAAAACTGTTGAGGTAGTCGTTTGTTGTATGAAGCGGCGGATTCTATTTCATGCGGTAAGTGATCAGGCCATGCGAAGGATCATAGGGGGAGACACTGACCTGGACGCGATCGCCCACCATGACCTTGATTCGATACTTTTTCATCCGCCCGGAAAGACGTCCCCGGACGGTCACATCGTTGTCACATGCGATTTCCATTATGCCACCACCCAGAACCCTGGTGATCTTGCCTTCTAACTGGATTAGATCTTCTCTGCTCAAAACGCTCTTATCCTCGAATAGTTTTATAAAATACACCTGCTTGCAGGTGTGGGCCAGGCCTGTCTATACCCCATTTGAATTCTATTAGTCAAGAAAATCCTCAGAAAGACTGCTGATTCTTGAAAGAGGTCCGCAAAGACATCCCTGTGCCGCGACGACCAGAGGTCCCTATTAGCAGTTTTGGTGAGGAAAAGTCAGTTGGGGTCGGCCAGGACGAATTCCCTTACAGCCTGATTAAAGGCCCTGAAGTTCTCTATCATGACCATGTGGCCGGCGGAGGGCACCAGAACGAGTCGGCTCCCGGCAATGGAGCGGTTCAGTCCCTCCGACAAGGCCGGAGGGGTCAGCCTGTCCTCTTCTCCACAGATGATCAGACAAGGCAGGCGGACGTTGGAGATATCCTTTCTCCGGTCGAAACGATCACACGCTAGAAAGTCGTCGTGTACGACTGTGGCCCCCGATTGCTTCATCAACCCGGCCCCTTCCCTGAGCAGGATGGGATCGGCATCAGGGGCATAGGCGTACTTGATAATATTATCCACGGTTCCTTCGAACCGGGTTTTCATGTCCTCCAGGAAGGACGGCGCCACCGGCAGGTGCGGTCCCGTGGCTGCCAGGATAATACCGCCGAGGCGTTCGGGAAACTGGAGGGCCGCCTTCTGTACAATGGCCCCTCCCAGGGAATGGCCCATGAGGAACGGGGCCTTCAGATCAAGGCGGGCCAAGAGACCTTCCAGCCAGCCTGTGTAATCATCGATGCTGTCTTTTCCGGGACCGGGGGTTTCCCCGTGCCCAGGCAGATCAATGGCCAGCATGTTGATTTCGCTCTCCAGGACACGCAACTGGTTTTGCCAGATCCGGGAACGGCCGCCGGCCCCGTGGATCATAAGCAGAGTGGGGAGGCCTTCCCGGTAACCACTCGGGCCTTCCATGAAGCCGACCTTCATGCTTTTCAGGATTTCAGCAAGAGACATAAATTCACCATCGGATGAGGGCACTCCCCCAGGTGAGGCCTCCCCCGAAAACGGGCATGCAGACAAGCTGCCCCTCTTTTATGCTCCCGTCTCTCACGGCCTCGTCCAGCGCTATTGCACAGGAAGCAGAGGAGATATTGCCATACTTGTTCAACGTAACGTAGAACTGCTCCATGGGAACCTTGAGGGTCTTGGCAATGGATTGAAACATCCGCAGGTTGGCCTGGTGCGGAATAAACCAGTCGATTTCCTCGACGGCCACATGGTTGAATTCGGCCGCTTCCCTTATGGAATCCATGAAGTGCCTGACGGCCACCCTGAAGCTGACATTGGCCCCGATCATATCCAGTGTGTGAAGCCCCTTATCCACGCTCTCATGGCTGATGGGCGTGGTCTGGGAGCCGCCGCCCGGAAGCAGGAGACCCTGCCCATTGGCACCGTCCGTGTGGATATGCGTTGAAAGGACCTTGTGCCCTTCTTCACGGGAGACAAGGGCGGCCCCGGCCCCGTCTCCCCACAGGACACAGGTGGTCCGGTCTTTCCAGTTCAAGGTCCTCGTCATGACCTCGGATGCCGCCACCAGGACACGGTTGGCAGCGCCTGTCTTGAGGTATTGTTCCGCCACGTTAAGGCCGAAAATAAAGCCCGAACAGGCGGCGGTCACATCAAAAGTGACGGCCTGGGGCGCGTCCAGTTTGGCCTGGAGCCAGTTGGCCCCCGATGGGCAGCACGTGTCAGGCGTAATCGTGGCGAGGATAATCAGATCCACATCCTTCGGCGATAACCCGGCCATGTCAAGGGCCCTCCTGGAGGCCTCGAAGGCCAGGTCGGAGGTGCAGACGGCCGGTTCCGCCACCCTCCTTTCACGGATTCCGGTTCGCTGGACAATCCACTCATCAGTGGTATCCAGTCCCATCTTTTCCAGGTCGAAATTGGTCAAAATCCGCGGGGGGACATAGGATCCCGTTCCCAGAATGCGCATTGAATCCATTGGTTATTTCTTCTCCGCTATAATGCCCAGTTCTTTTTCTTTTTCCGCAACGGCCAGTTTGGTCTTGATAACGGTATCCGGGATGAGGCTCATGGAATCGATACCGCACTCCACAAGGAATTCTGCAAAATCGGGAAAATCACTGGGGGCCTGGCCGCAGATGCCTATTTTCCGCCCCTTTTTCTTGGCCACATCGATCACCTGTTTCACCAGCCTCTTTACGGCATCATTTCTCTCGTCATAGAGGTGGGAAACCAGGGACGAATCCCTGTCCAGGCCCAGCACCAGCTGGGTGAGATCATTGGATCCGATGGAAAACCCGTCAAAAATGTCGGCGAACTGGTCCGCACAGATCACATTGCTGGGAATCTCACACATGACGTACACTTCCAGGCCGTCTTCTCCCTGGGTGAGGCCGAACCGTTTCATGATTTCGATGACTTTTCGGCCTTCATCAGGGGTGCGGCAGAAGGGAACCATGACCTTGATGTTGGTCAGGCCCACCTCACTCCGGGCCTTGTGAAGGGCCAGGCATTCCAACTCAAATGCGGGCATGAAGGTTTTGTCATAATAACGGGAGGCACCCCGCCAACCGATCATGGGGTTGCTCTCTTTGGGTTCGTAGAGGTAGCCACCCAGGAGGTTTTCATACTCATTGGTCTTGAAATCCGAGAGTCTCACAATCACGTCGTTGGGATAGAAAGCCGCGGCAATGCGACTGACACCTTCGGCCAGCTTGTCCACGAAAAAACGCACCTTGTCTTCGTAGACAGAGGTGATCTCCTCGATCTTGTAGACCACACCGGCCACCTGCTGGTCGGTCCGGGCCTTCTCCTTGAGCTTGTTGTATTCGAGAAGGGCCAGGGGGTGTATCCCTATGTGGGAATTGATGATAAATTCCTCCCTGGCGAGGCCTACCCCGTCGCTGGGGATCATGCACTGGGAAAAGGCCTTTTCAGGCAAACCCACGTTCATCATGATCTTTGTTCGTGTTTCCGGCAGTTCATCGAGGTTGAAGGTTTCCACTTCGTACTGCAGGTGCCCCTGGTAGACATGGCCCGTCTCGCCTTCGCAACAGGAGACGGTGATTTCCTGCCCGGTCTGGATGATTTCATCACCATTCCCCGTCCCGATAACACACGGGATCCCCAGTTCTCTGGAGACTATGGCCGCATGACACGTCCGTCCACCCTTGTTGGTGACGATGGCGGCGGCGATTTTCATGACGGGCTCCCAGTCGGGGTCTGTCATGGGAGTCACGAGGACTTCGCCTTCCTTGAATTGATCCATTTCCATGGTGGACTGAATCAGGTGGGCAACCCCCTGCCCCACTTTGGTACCAACGGCCGTCCCGGTTGCGAGGATTTCTCCTTTTTCCAGGAGCCTGTAACTCTCGTATTTGGTCGCGTCCATTCTCGAATGAATGGTTTCCGGTCGGGCCTGAACAATGAACAGCTCCCCTGATCCCACATTGACGCCATCCCCGTCCTTGGCCCACTCAATATCCATGGGTTTGAAGTGCCCTGCCTCCTTGCTGTAGTGTTCTTCGATGAGGCAGGCCCATTCGGCCACCTTGAGGATTTCATCATCATCCATCACGTACCGGTGGCGCTCGGCCAGGGTAGTGGCCACGTTCTTTATGGTGGTTTCGTCCTCCAGGGAATAGACCATCTTGATATTGCGGTCTCCCACCTTTCGACTGATAATAGCCCGTTTACCCTGTTTCAGGGTAGGTTTGAACACGTAATATTCATCCGGGTTGACCACGCCCTGTACCACGTTCTCCCCAAGACCGTAAGCTGCCGTGACAAAAACCACATCCTGAAAGCCCGTCTCCGTGTCAATGGAAAAGATGACACCGGAATAGGCTGAGTCACTCCTGACCATTTTCTGGACGGCAATGGAGAGGGAGACCTCAAATTGGCCGAAACCCTTGTCGTGACGGTAGGAGATGGCTCGGTTGGTGAAGAGGCTGGCAAAGCACTTGCGGCAGGCATCCAGCACACTTCGGCGGCCGCGAATATTGAGGAAGGTATCCTGTTGACCCGCGAACGATGCATCGGGGAGATCTTCGGCGGTGGCGGACGATCGGATGGCCACATCCAGAATGTCCATCCCCTGTTGTCCGAATTCTTCGGCAAGCTTGTCATAGGAACTGTAGATGGCCTGGGTCAGGTCAGGGGGGAACTCGGCCAGCCGGATAATGTCCCTGACCGCACGCCCCTTCATCGTGAGGTTTTGCATGTCATGGGTGTCCAACCCCTTCAGGACCTTCTTGATCTCGTCTTCTATGCCGGCATACTTGAGAAAATAGCGGTAGGCATAGGCCGTAATGGCAAACCCGTTGGGCACCTTGATGCCCTGGGTGTGGAGATTCTGGTACATTTCGCCAAGGGAGGCGTTTTTCCCTCCCACCATAGGGACATCATCGATACCAATTTCGTTGAACCAAAGGATGAACTTCTTTTGATTGTCCACTGCCATCCTCCCATTTTCAGGTTACTCCCTTTCGAGCACACCGGGACCTCGGGGCAAGGCCTTGATTCCAGAAGGGATATAGACATAAAGATTTATCATTTAAGGAATGGGTTGTCAATTGGCAAAATATGGTGTAACTACCGGTCCAAAAGGAAGGAAACAGTTGCAGATGCAAAAAACAGGGCGTGAAACCTCTCAGGATCAAGACCTACCCCCGTGCCAAATCCATATCGATAAAGAAGGCTACTGGTTCCACCGGGGAGCTGAGATCATCAACAGGAGCGTTGTCAACCTCTTTTACGCCAATATGGAGATGTCGGCCTCCGGTCGATGTGTGATCGCGTGGAACGGGGAGAGGTGCTATGTGGAAGTGGAGGACACTCCGTTCGTAGTTAGGAGGGTGGAGGCGGCGGAAAAGGGCTTCAGAATTCATCTGAGCGACGAAACGGTGGAAATTCTTTCTCCTGAAACCCTGGCCATCGGGAAGGACCACGTGCTCTACTGCAAGGTGAAAAACGGCCGGTTTCCTGCCCGTTTCAACAGACCCGCCTATTACCAGATCGCGGAACATATCCAAGGGTCAGGAGAGGTGTATTACCTTCCAGCGGGGGAGAGGAGTTACCTCATCTCCGCTACCCGACCGGAGTGAGGATCTCTACTTTGGCCTTCCTTCGCAAGGCGTCGAGCCAATTCTGATAAGCGGTGTCTTGTTTCAGTTCCATCAAAGAAAAACGAAATTGTTCCTTTTCTTTTTGGAACGCTGTCTTGTCAATACCTTTGTAGCCTTCCCACCTGACCAACAGGGCTCCGGATGGATTTTCAAATACGCGATCAGGATACCTGTTTTTTTCATCCAGGTGAAAGGCTGCCTCTATCAGGTCCCGGTCATTGCCGATCTTGGGGACGGGACCCCGCCTTGTAAAAAAACCGGTGGTCCCCGGCGTTGCCCCTGACTCCTTGGCAATCTTTTTCCAGCCCGAACCCTTTTTCAGGGCAGCCAGGTATTTTTCGGCGACCGCCAGGGCCTTCTTGGCGGCAAGAAAGTTGACGAAGTCCTTTCGCACCGCGTCACTCACCTTGGCCATTTCAGGGAGATAGGATGCCTTTCGGTCTGCAGTCTGGAAAATGTAGAACTTGCCCTTGATTTCCTCCAAATTGCTGGTCTCGCCCTTGGCGAGGGAGAAGAGGATTGCCTCGAGTTTCTTGTCTCCGCCCAGCCCCGGGATAGGGTCATTTTGTGAAAAATAGCCGGTCTCCCTGACGGCCAAATGGTTCTCGGGACCATATTTTCTAAGGTCGACCACGTAGGGCATCTGGTCTGTAAGGGACAACCCCTTTTCATGGGCGATATCGGATGTCCTGTCCTTTTTCAGTATGGTCACAATCTGGCTGCGGACCTCAGCGAGGGGTTTGGTCCTGGCTTCTTTGATGTCTTTCACCTGTATGATATGGTATCCGAAGCGCGTTTTGACCAGGCCGCTGATTTCACCTTTCTTGAGTTTGAAGGCGGCCTCTTCAAAAGGTTTCACCATATTTCCCTTTGGGAAACAGCCGAGATCGCCACCCTTGGCCTTTGTGGGGCCTTCGGAGTAGGTCTTGGCCAGGGTGGCAAAATCCTTCCCTTCACGGGCCATTTTCAGGACCTTTTCAGCCCTTTTTCGGACTTTCGCCTCTTCCTCTTTTGAGGCATTTTCCTTCAGCCTGAACAGGATGTGCGCTGCGCAGACCTGTTTCGGTATCTTGAAGGTGTCCAGGTTGTAATCATAGTATTCCTTGATCTCACGGTCTGACAACTTGACCTGGCTTTCATAATCTTTAGGATCAACGGTGAGGTAGACGAGCTTTATCTTTTCAGGCACGCGGTAGCTCTCCCGGTGTTCCTTGAAGAAGGCCTCCATGGGAGCCTGCTCGACTTTCACGGAAGACTTAAAGGGATCGGGTTTTATCTGAAGGTAGTCGAGCTTTATCTGCTCATGGGTCAGCGTATATTCATCCATCAATTCCTTGTCCGTCACCAGCGTGAATGTGAGGACAAATTGCCTCAACTTTTTCTGAAGCAGCTGCTGTGAAATATTTTTTTCAAAATCCTCGGGCTTCATGTGGTTCTGATCCAGCAGGGCCTGATAGCGGCGGACATCGAAGTGGCCATCCACCTTGAACGCCGGATAGTCCATGATGGTCTTCTGAACCTCTTCCTTGGTCACCTGAAAGCCCAGTCTCGCCGCCTCATGGCTGATAAGCTTCCTGTTGATGATATTCTGAAGGGCCCGGTTTTTGAGATCAAGGGCCTTGATGAGATCGTCACTCCATGCGGCCCCGTATTGCCTTTGAAGGCCTTCGATCATGTCCCGGTATTCCTTGTCATAGGCACGCCTGGTGATCAATTCCCCGTTTACATAAGCCATTTTTGAGACGTGCTGGGAGGTAAAGGAGTAGCCGAAATAAAAGACAAACACCAGGCTGATGATTCCTATCAGAAACTTGATGAGCCAGGACTTGGCCTGTTTTCGCATGAGACTCAACATCTATTGCTTCCTCCTGCCAAAAGGCAATCAAACTTGAGGACACGGCATACCACGATCCACGCATCTTTGTCCATGAGAAAATCGGGAGGGCCGGGCAGGTGATCCGAGCATTCCTGCTTGACAGGGTGTCGGAGGGTCTTGTAACCTTCCTGATACCAGCAAATTCCATACTGAAACGGACAACTTGCCATGATCAATTTCATTCTGGGCCCCAACATCGGCGGCTATGTCAAACAGCACAAGGGATTGATGATAACTGCCATCCTTCTCACGGCCCTTTCCTCCCTATTCGTGGTGGTTCCCGCCTATCTGCTCCAGCCCTTCGTGGATGAAGGGATGAAGGCCGGGACGAATCCGGTCAGCTGGAAGATACCATGGATCGCCTTTAAGACCGGTTCTTGGCTTTCATGGCACCGCACAGAACTGGTTATCGTGGACCATATCTCTCCCAACAGACTCCTCTTTGTCCTCACCCTGGTGGCATTTGTATCGGTGGTATGTAAATCCATCACCATCTATCTGGGGGGCCTTTCAGCCGTGGCATTCTCCAACAGGGCCGTTAGGTCCTTGCGAATCGACCTATTTCGAAAGTTCACCTTTCTGTCCCAGGGATTCCATCAGAAGACCAGGTCCGGTGAACTGATCGCCAGGGCCACTGCCGATCTTACGGTCATGCAGGGACGTGTTTCCCGCATCGTCATCGGGCTCATCCAGCATCCCTTGACCATAATCGTATTTCTCATCTATCTGCTTGTCATGAACTACAGGCTTACCTTGCTGGTCTTTGTGGCAGTTCCCCTGATCGTTGGTCTCGTCAGGCTTTTCGGAAGGAAGGTGAAGAAGCATGCCATCCGTGTCCAGGATGCCACGGCGGAGGTCACTTCCGCATACCATGAAGGCCTCGTCTGCCTCAAAGTGATACAGGGCTTTTCAAAAGGGGAGTCGGAGGTGGAAAAATTCCGCGGCCTGGCGTATCGCCTGTACCACAGGGTCATGCACTGGAGCCGGTGGAATCTCGGTCTGGGTCCACTCATGGATGCCACGCTCTTCCTGGTTCTCCCCGGCGTCCTGGTGGTCGGGAAGGTCTATTTTCACCACTCCCTGGGGGAACTCATGTCCATGGTGTATGCCTTTTCCCGTGTCTATGCACCCACAAAGAAACTGGCCACGGTAAACAACGATCTCAAGACGCTGCAGGGTGCAACAGAACGGGTCTTCAGTATCATGAAAACGGAATCGGACATCAGGGACCAAACAAGGGCCGGCACACTTCCCCGACACGAAAGGGACATCCTGTTCGAGGATGTGAGCTTCGGCTATTCTTCCGGTGCGAAAGTGCTGGATCATGTTTCCTTTGAGGTCAGGGCAGGAGAAATGGTTGCATTTGTCGGCTCGACCGGTGCCGGTAAGAGCACCCTCCTGGATCTTGTCCCCAGGTTCTACGACGTGACGGAGGGGTGTATCACCATCGATGGCAGGGATATCAGGGAGGTGACCCTGTCGTCCCTCCGGAGCCAGATCAGCATTGTGAACCAGGAGGTCCTCCTCTTTCACGATACCATTGCCGGGAATATCGCCTATGGGCGCCCCGACGCGTCTGAAGAGGACATGATAGACGCGGCCCGAAAGGCCCAGGCCCACGACTTTATCATGGCCCAGCCGCAGGGTTACCAGACGGTGGTGGGCGACCAGGGAACCCTCTTGTCCGGAGGACAACGCCAGAGAATCGCCATCGCGAGGGCCATCCTGACCAATCCCGCCATTCTTATCCTGGATGAGGCCGCCTCCGCACTGGACGCAGAGAGTGAGCAGCTTGTACAGGACGCCATTGAAAGACTAAAAGGCGGCCCCACCATCCTCGTGGTTGCGCATCGCCTCAGTACCGTGAGAAAGGCCAACAGGATCTATGTGTTGGAGCAGGGACGGATCGTGGAGTCGGGATCGCAGGAAGACCTGTTGAAACAGAACGGCCGCTTCCGCCACCTGCATGACCTGCAGTTCACGTGATATGAGGCGTAGGGCGAGGAAGCTGGAGAGTTCATAGATTTTGGCTGGGCGAAGCGCTGAATCTTTTTCCTCTGCCGATGTCGGCAGAGGAAAAGTCTGTGTGCGTCTGCGTGGGTCTGCGGCCAAGAAATACAAACGCATGGGGCGAAGGGTGTACAGATGAAGGCACGGAATCCCGAAGGAATCATGAAGGCCCTGATAGAAAAGGGCGTAAACATCCCCAGCCCCGAGAGTGTGGAGATTGGGCCCGAGGTCAATCCCGAACGCATCTCAGGGGAAGGAGTGACCATCCACGCAGGCTGCAGGATATTCGGCTCGAGGACCCTGCTCTTGACGGGCGTGGAACTGGGGGAAGAGGCGCCGGTCACCATCAGAGACTGTTTTGTGGGACGGGAAGCAAGACTCAAGGGGGGCTCATTTGAAGCCTCCTGTTTCCTGGAGGAGACGAGCATGGGGTCAGGCGCACAGGTGCGGGCCGGTTGTCTCCTGGAAGAGGGGGCCAGGGGAGGCCATGCCGTCGGCCTCAAGCAGACCATCCTTTTCCCTTTTGTGACCCTGGGCAGCCTGATTAATTTTTGTGACTGCCTGATGGCCGGCGGAACGGATGCCCGGAATCACAGCGAAGTGGGCAGCAGTTACGTCCACTTCAACTATACACCGAACCGGGACAAGGCGACCGCTTCTCTCATCGGGGATGTCCCGGCGGGTGTCATGGTCAACCAGCCGCCCATTTTCCTGGGAGGCCAGGGTGGCATAGTGGGTCCGGTGAGGATAGGGTACGGGATAGCGGTGGCGGCAGGCGTCATCGTCCGAAAGGACCTGCTCCGGGAAGGTGCGATGGTCCTTGCCCAGTCCATTCCCAAAAGAACCATCCCATTTCACCCCGGACTCTACACCGGCCTGCCTCGGCTCATCGATCAGAATGTCCTCTACCTGGCAAACCTCATCGCCTTCCACAGATGGTACCTGGACATCAGGTCCCGCTTCATGAGACAGGGGGCTATGGAAAAGGCCCTGCTTGAAGGGGCTGTGGACGTCATCTTGATGGGGGTCAAAGAGCGTCTCAAACGTCTCGGGGAAGTGGCAGCACACATGCCCCGGTCCATTGAAATTCATAAGTCCCTGTCCGGCAGGCCGTCAGGGGATGTGACCGTGGAGAGAAAACGGAAATTTCTCGACCAATGGCCCCGTTTGGAGAAGATTTTTCTGGAAGGCCTGGAGGATAGGGGAGATGCGGACCTGAAAACGAGCTTTATGGCCGCTGTTGATCGCGGGATTGAGAGGCAGGGGCCACGTTATCTGGAGGTGATCAAGGGATTGGATGAAAGAGAGGCCGGAGCAGGAACGGCCTGGCTTCAGGGACTGGTGGATGGTATCGGGCAAAGAATCCATGGTGCCCTGACCTCACTCCCGCACGGGGGAAATGGAAAATGAGCAACCTCTTCGGTACGGACGGCATCCGAGGTATTGCCAACGCCTATCCCATCACCCCGGAGGTGGGCGTCAGGCTGGGGCGGGCCGTCGTCCGTCGCTGCCGTCGGAAGGGAACCCCCTGTTCCGCGGTCATCGGCAGGGATACCAGAGCGTCGGGTCAGATGCTGGCCCTTGCGGTCGCTTCGGGCGTTCTTTCGGCCGGTGGGAACGCCTATATGGTGGGGCAGGTTCCCACACCGGGCGTGGCCTATTTGACGCGGAGTTTCCGGGCGGGCATGGGCATCGTTATTTCCGCATCTCACAACCCCCATGAATATAACGGTTTCAAGCTTTTTTCTTCGAAAGGTTTCAAGCTTTCGGAAGATGAAGAGACGGGGATCGAGGAACGTATTCATGCATCGGAAGCTCCTCATTCTGAAACCCATCCTGGCCGGGCGGAATTTCCGAAAGAGACCTGGCGGCAATGCGTGGGATACCTGGAAAGGAGCTTTCCGGACCACCTGACGCTTAAAGGGACAAAGCTCGTGCTCGACTGCGCCAACGGCGCGGCCTTCCAGGTGGCCCCGGCTCTATTCGAGAGGCTGGGCGCCACGGCGGTGATCCTGTCCTCCGTTCCTGACGGGATAAATATCAACGATCATTGCGGATCTCAATACCCGGAGGCGGTGAGAGAGGAGGTCCTGAAAACCGGTGCCCAGGCCGGGCTGGCCTTTGACGGGGACGGTGACAGGCTCGTGGCCGTGGACGAAAAGGGTTCCATCTTCACTGGAGACCAGATCCTTGCCATCTGCGCGGGGATGTTGAAAGGGCAGGATGCCCTGCAAAACAACCTGGTGGTGAGCACCATCATGAGCAATATGGGCCTGGGGTTCGCCCTGAGGGAAATGGGTATACAACTGGCAACCACGGGCGTGGGAGATCGCCACGTCATGGAGGCCATGAAGGAAAGGAAGGCCATAGTCGGGGGTGAGGAATCGGGTCACATCATTTTCTTGAATCATCATACCACCGGCGATGGCATTCTTTCGGCCCTCCAGCTCCTTTCCGCCATGCAGTGGTTTGACAAGCCGCTCTCGGAACTGGGAAGAATGATGACGGTATTCCCCCAGGCCCTCCTGAACGTTCCGGTCAGGGAAAAGCGGGAATTTGCCGCCGTGCCGGGGTTGCCGGAGGTCATTCGGCACGTGGAGGAGGCCCTCGGGTCCCGGGGAAGGGTCGTGGTGCGCTATTCCGGTACCGAGCCCCTTTGCCGAGTCATGGTGGAAGGAGAAAACAAGGACGATGTTGAGCGGTATGCCGAAGAGATAGCTGGGGTTATAGGGCAGGCCTTATCTTATTCAAACTCTTCGGACTCATCTGCCGGGTAAAACAGAAAGAGACTCTCTTCCCTGATCTTTTCCGGATCCTCTCGGAGGAGGTACGCCTCGGCATCCTTTCGAAAGCCCCTGGCCTCTATTTCCATGGCCCCAAGCTGTTCGGCCGCCCCTGAATCCCTCAAAAGCACCTTGGTTTCGAGGAAAAGTTTTTCGCTTCCACAGAGGAGGGTGCCTTCTTGGATAATCTTACAGGCCAGTTTGTGGCGGAAGGTATCAAAGCGGACCTGTTCCCGGACCCTGGATATCCTTTTGACGACGTAATCAATTTCCTCCCGCAGATGGGGGGTAATGAGCAACCGGTATTTCTCGTGAAAGATGGCATCGTCCAACCGTTTCATTCGTTTTTCCGGGAAGTCGTCGGGCACAATCACGACGATATCCAAATCCGAACCGTTCACCAGCTTCCCCGTACTCCGCTCCGGCCTGGGCACGTCATGGGCCATGTTGTATACAATATCCCCGGCTATGATAAAGCAGACCTCTTCCTTGAGCGAGGTTTCACTGTCCAGGCGGCCCGCAAGGGCGGACATGGTCAGATAGGCAAGGTCGAGTTTGGAGCGGCTCACGCCTTCAATATGGGTTTCCCGTTCCCGGCACTTTTCCTGAACAGCCTTCTCCTGCCCTGACAGGCCGACAACGCTGTAGGTGAGGAACTCCCTGAAGATGGATGGGGAAAGTCTGGCAAATCCCGGAATCCTCCGATCCAGCCGGAGGTATTGGGACCCCAGGGTATGGATGACGAGTCCCTCTGAAAGGTGGCAGGTCCGCCACAACAGGCGCCCGTCTCCTCCCAACTGATTCCACAAGTCGGAACCCAGGAGAGGTCCGGTTTTTCCAAGGAGACTCAGGATTTGCTTTTCCATTTGAGAGATTCTATCATGGAAGGGATTAAACGGACAAGCTGTAAACACCCCGGAGGAAGAGAAAGGCATGGATCGAGAACAGAAGACCATTGAAGATATGGGGGAATTCGGGTTTATCCGATCCATTATGAAAGGTTGCCTCCATTCCCCCGAGGGTGTCATCCAGGGCATAGGCGATGACTGCGCGGTCATGGGCCCGTATGGCGGAAAAGTCCTCTTGTTCACCACGGACCTCTTGATAGAGGATCGCCATTTCCTCATGAAAAAGACCTCGCCCTTTGAACTGGGCTGGAAGGCCATAGCCGTCAACCTGAGTGATATTGCGGCCATGGGTGGCAGGGCCAGACACGTGTTCGTCTCTCTCGCCATCCCGTCTCACACGGGGGCAACCTTTCTCAATGGGCTCTATGACGGCATGAAGGACCTATGCCGCCGTTACGGGGTCAATCTTCTGGGAGGGGACACGTCATCCTCACCCGGGGGAGTTTTCATCAGTGTGGCGGCCATGGGGGAAATGGCGGAAGAGGAGGTCCTTTACCGGAAAGGGGCCTCTCCGGGCGACCTCATCTACGTAACGGGTGGCCTGGGCGGCTCAGCAGCCGGTCTGAAGCTGCTCAAAGGGGAGTTATCCTGCCCTGAAGTATCCGGGAAGGCCCTGGTTGCCTTGCACAACCGCCCGGAGCCCCGGTTGGCCGCCGGACGGTTGATCGCGGAATCCCGGGCCGCCTCCGCCATGATAGACGTGAGTGACGGACTCCTGGCGGACCTCCGTCACATCTGTGAAGCAAGCCATGCGGGAGCGCGAATCTTTAGGGAACACCTCCCCGTCTCAGGAGAACTCCACTCCCTATGCCGGGGCCGGGACACGGATCCCCGCGAACTGGCACTTCATGGCGGTGAGGATTACCAGCTCCTCTTCACCGTGCCGCGGAAAAACAGACAGCGCATTGAGAGGGTCATGGAAGATGCAGGGACCTGCCCCATCACCCGGGTGGGTGAGATGACGAAGGGGAAGGAGGTCAGGGTGGTCACCGGAGACGGGGCTGAGGAAGAGCGGGTCAGCGAGGGATTTGATCACTTTCGTTCATGAGATTGATGACTTCATAAAAGGCATCATTTTTCGGGTTCCCGAACACTGTTCACGAGATCGTCCCGTCGTTTCCTGGCCAACTCCCGCTTGTCGGCCACCTCATCGGATTCATCCACGATTTCACGGCCCAGGATCTCTTCAAGGATGTCCTCGAGGGTGATGACACCGGCCATGCCGCCATATTCATCAAGGACTACGAAGAGGTGCTGCCTGAGCTCCAGGAACTCCGCCAATACCCGATTCAATGCGGAGGTTTCAGCGACAAAATGGACGGGTCGCATGAGCTCTGCCAGGCCTACTTCTTCTCTTCCGTGGGAAAGGGCGATGAAGAGTTCCTTTGTGAGAACAATGCCGACCACGTCCTCCTGGTCGCGATCATAAACCGGAAATCGGCTGTGTTCCCACTTTGTGGCCATTTCACAGGCCTCCTTCAAAGTGAGATGCTCGTTGAGGGAAAAAATAACGGTTCTGGGAGTCATCACGTCCCTGGCCGTCTTGTTCTGAAGGGTAAGGATGTTTTCTATGGCCTTTTCCTGGTAGGGTCTTATCCCTCCCGAATGGAGGCTCATGCGTGCCATGATCCTGATTTCTTCCGGCGTGATGGCCTCCTCAACCTGCCCCCTGGTAATGAGGCCTGTCACCATACCGCTGAGCCAGACGACGGGCGTCATGAGAAATATGAGGGCCCGGAGAGGATAGGCCACCAGGGGGACCAGGGATCTTCCGTAGATGACCCCGGCGGTCTTGGGGACGATTTCCGAAAAGATGAGAATGGACAGGGTGAAAAGGGCGGAGAACCAGACCAGGGACTGGTGTCCGAATACGATGCCGGCCGCCGACCCGGCAAAGGCGGCGCCTGCAGTGGCGGCGATGGTGTTGAGAGAGAGGACGGCGGCTATGGGCTTTTGCACATCACCGCGCATCTTCTGAAACAGGATGGCCGTCTTTTTCCCTGTCCTGGCCGCGGCTTCCACATGTCCCCGGGGAACGGAATAGAGAACCGCCTCGAACAGAGAACACACGGCGGATATGAATAATGCCAGACCTACCGCAAGCACCAGTTGAGTCATGATTGATTCAGCCTCCTCTATAGCTCGTTGGTTCAAAGTTCAAAGGTTCAGGGTTCACGGTTCAGACCCTCCCATTGGTTTGCGTGCACGTCCCTTAGCGTGATAGATGACTTCTATCGAAGTCGTCTTATTCACCGGACCTCAGGAGGAGAACTTGAGGGTCTTTTTCTGACGCTTTCTCATAGTGCACTTGCAACTCACTTCTGCATGGACGACTATTTGGGATTCACTACTATCAAACCCTACGCGCTTCTGTGACGTACCGCTGAATCCCAAATCGGCGTCCATCCCCTCCGGAGTGTTTAGAAAGCATTTGAAAAAGATTGTCAGGTTCGGTTCCTCTTCCTTCCTCATAGTTTGCCGAACATGGCGTAAACCAGCTTCCAACGAAGTCATCAACTTTGAACCGGTTGTTTACATCTCTTCAAGATCCTCGGGCCGGTTGATGTTGAAAAAGGAGCGCAGGTCCGGGTCGAATTTCCGGATCTCAACCTCATCGACATACCGTGTTGAAACCGCCTCAAAAAAGCGGATAATCTGATACTGGTGATTGCCGATAAGTCCTTCCACCGCCGGAAGACAGGTCTGCCGGTAGATGGCGTGAAGGGCCTCCAGTTTCCACCCCACCCTGGGGACCACGGCATCGTGATCGTTTGCAATTCCTGCCATATGCGAAATGAGGGCCGGGTTCAAGTGGGGCATATCACAGGCCACGAAAAATCCCGCTTCCGTAGGGATGCACTTGAGGGCCGTGTAGATGCCTCCCAGGGGACCCAGTCCCTTGATAAGATCCTGGTACATGGGGAGCTGAAGGTGGGCGTACTCCCGGGGTGTGTTTGTGATGAGGATGATGTGATCAAAGAGTCCGTTCAGTACGCGGATCACATGCTCGATAAGGGGAACGCCTTCCACCTCCGCCAGGGCCTTGTTTGCGCCGTAGCGGCTGCTCTTTCCGCCGACCAGGATGACACCTGAGATATCTTTATGAAGCATGGCCTTTGACATTTGTCATTTCATTATCAAAACCCTTCAATCCTTCTGACATGGCTGTGGATCCTGTTCGAATGCTTGGCAAGATCGATGAGGGTCACGTTATAGATCTTGGCGGCCTCCACGGCCCGGGACGTGGGGCGGGACATGGCCACGAACACGGGTATTCCCGCCCTGGCCGTTTTCAGGAGCATTTCCAGGCTGGCCCGGCCACTGGAGATGAGAACCTTGTCGTCCCTGGGAATGCCCTTGAGGATCGCAGCCCCGATCACCTTGTCCACGGCGTTGTGCCGTCCCATGTCCTCACTGAAAAATACGGCCTCGGCCTTTCCGTCAAGGAGCATGGCGGCATGCGCTCCACCGGTGCGCCAGTAGAGCTTCTGGCACTCCTCAAGCCTCACCGCGCAGGCCTCCACCACACCCATGGGGAAACGGTGTCGGCTCCTGACCCTGTTGAGGGCACGGTTCAACTCACCATAGTTCTGCTTTCCGCATACACCGCAACTGGAGAAGGACATCCGCTTGTCCGGGCCGGTTGAGGCCTGAAGAAGGGGGGCCTTCAGGGTGACATGGGCCACCATGACCTCGTCCTGATCTCCGGGTTCCCTTGATAGAATGCGGCATTCCCTGACATCGGAGGGGGTTTCGATCATGCCTTCGGTAAAGAGGAAGCCGAATACCAGTTCCCTGATCTGGTCCGGGGTGCACATGATCAGGGTCTGCGTGCCCTGATTGATACTGATCTCGAGGGGGGTCTCCACGAGCAGGTCGGTGGGCTCCGGAGACATGCCACCGTCTTTGAAGGTGAAAGATCGCACCGTCTTGAATGTATCATTTATTGTCATTTTCTTCTCGACAGGATAAACAGGATCTACCCGATTTTTTCGTTTAGTTTCTTGATCTTCCGTCTAATCTCAACTTGCCTTTCTCCGAAATTAAGGAGCAATCCCACAGGTTTTCCCGTGGCCACAAGGTAATTGACCAATTGAACCTCATGGGTTTTTGCTATTCGAGTCACCGATTTCAGCTCTACAATCAAAATATTGTTGACAATGATATCGGCAACAAAATCTCCAACGATTTCAACTTCATGATAGACTGTAATAGGTTTCTGCGATTCCGCATTAAGACCGGCCTTGCGCATTTCCATGAGCAAGCATTTTTCATAGACACTTTCAAGAAATCCAAACCCCATCATATTATAGACGCGATAGGCACAACCGATTATCGCCGCCGTTATGGGTTCATATTCCATGGCATTTCCAAAAAGTTTTTCTGTTCTTTTTATCATTTGAAACAGTATCCGGTCTATCCTGTTATCCTGTCAGATATTTTACTCCCTCTCGCAGAGTTCCACCAGGACCCCGCCGGTCTCCTTGGGGTGGATGAAGGCGATGCGGGCACCACCGGCCCCTTTCCTGGGGGTTGCGTCGATCAGACGGACCCCCTTTTCCTTCAGCTCCGCCAAGGCCTCCTCGATATTTTCCACGCGGAAGGCAATATGCTGGATGCCTTCCCCGCGGGATTCGATATACTTTGCCACGGGACCGTCATCGTGGGTGGATTCCACCAGTTCCAGCTCGCTGTCCGTGATGGGGAGAAAGGCCACGTTGACCTTTTGATCTGCAACGTTTTCAATCCCCGCGATATTCAGGCCGAGGATATCGGTGTAAAATTTCCCGGCCTGGGCAATATCCTTTACCGCCACTCCGATGTGATCGATGTGTTTAATCTTCATGATTCCTCCTCTCGTCGGTAAAATCTTCCTCCATTGCGGGACACAATACCTTCCCTGTATCCCCTTGGTCAAGGGGCTTTTGAGGGCGGAAATGAATCGGATCCCTTGCATTCATGCCATGCGGTTCTTAAAATAAAAGCACAAAAACCAAGAAAAAAGACATTTATTCGCGAGAGAAAAGGGTATGCAACCCGGAAATATTGAGCTGATTCGATGAAAGGACGATGCCATGAAAAACGATCCATTCGGGTTTGTCCCTCCGAACCCTCCTTCCACACAGGAAAGGCAGGCCGACTTTGATCAACTGGAGGCCCTGGAACTTTACTGCCCCACTTGCCGGCAGGCGGTGCCGGTCAGGAAATTCCTGCTGCTGATCCTCCCCGACGGTGACAAATACGAATACCGCTGCCAATACTGTGGGACCAAGGTGGGGGGCAAGATGGACAAGTCGGGACAGTACTACGGGGTCCTCAACCGTTGAGGCAGCACTGTCCCGGCTTTTTAAGGAAGAAGATACCCGGGGTTATTTGATAAATTTCGGTGGCGAGTCAGGAGGATATCCCCCTTTGCGTAACTTCTTCGCAATTATGTCGGGGTTTGTCTTTGTATCATCATAGGTAATAGTCGCAATGTGGAGTTGTGCGTCGGGTACCACCTTTATTATCCCCTCTACTTTTTTCAGGATATAACTTACCCTGTCGGCCGTGGCCGGTCATTCACATCCGGGAATGGAGAACTCAATCACCCGCTCCGCCGCAAGTACGGGCTGCACGGAGGCTCCCAGGACCAAGAGCCCTGCAAAAAGCATTGCAAAAAGAACGGCAAGCTGGTTTCTTTTCTTCATTTTTTCCTCCTATGTTTGAGTGTTGTGGTTTTTTCTTGGGCTTATTGTATCCTAATCTAAGTCCTCTCTTTAGTATGTGCAAGGGCGTTTCTCCATGTGGGAGGAAGCAGATCAGCTCAATTGGCCATTCTTTCACGGAATGGCATTTATAGATTTGTCGGGTATCCTGGAAGATCCTTACACTTCCCGGCAACATCTTTTTCGAGACTCCTCAACCCTCAAGGGAGAGCACCGTCACGGTCACTCTTTCTCCCGCCGGGAAAACGATGAAAACCCGTCGGCCTTCTCCGTGAACCGAAGTTCCCGGGCGAGCTATTGCAATCAGATTAGCGGAGGACCTTTCTGAGGAGTGCGGCAAATCCCGTGATGTCCCCCTCGGTGGTGTCAAAGGAGGTCATCCACCGAACGATGGACCGTCCTTCATCCCACACGTAGAAAAAATATTCCCGGCTAAGGGATTGGATATGCTCGCGGGGAATCGCGGCGAAGACGGCATTTGCGTCCACCGGCTGGGTGATGGTGATACGGGGGATGTTGCGGACTTCCCGTTCCAGAAGTGCGGCCATGTTGTTGGCGTGTTCCGCGTTCCTGCGCCAGAGATCGTCGGTGAGGAGCGCTTCAAACTGTACGGCAATGAAACGCATCTTGGATGCGAGCTGGGCACCCTGCTTTCGGATGAATTTGAAATCCCGGGCCAGGTCAGGTCTGAAAAAGACCACGGCCTCACCGAACATGACCCCGTTTTTGGTTCCCCCGAAGGAGAGCACGTCCACGCCCATATCCCTGGTGATTTCCCGGAGACCCGTCTTGAGGGACACGGCGGCATTGGAGAGCCGTGCCCCGTCCAGGTGCACAAAAAGGCCGTTTTCATGGGCAAATCGGGTAATCGCCTCGACCTCTTCGGGCCGGTAGACGGTCCCCAGTTCGGTTGCCTGGGTGATGGAGACGACCCTTGGCTGGGTGTGGTGTTCGTTTCCCAGTGCGTGCAGGTGCGGCCTGATCCGATCGACCGTGATCTTCCCGTTTTCCGTTGAAATGGGGAGGAGCTTGCACCCGGTGAACTTCTCCGGGGCACCGCACTCATCCTCGTTGATGTGGGCGGTCTCGGCGCAGATGACCGCCTGGAAAGAGTCAGTCAGGGCCTGGAGGGAAAGGACATTGGCGCCGGTCCCGTTGTAGACAAAGAAGACCTCCGTTTCCTCTCCAAAGGTTTTCTTGAACTTTGCGGCGGCCGATTCGGTGTAAGGGTCGTCTCCGTAGGCCACCGCGTGGCCCTGGTTGGCCCGGCCGATGGCATCAAGGACGACGGGATGGACACCCGCGTTGTTGTCGCTCGCAAAGCCTCGCCTACTGCCTGCAATCATCTTGTCACTGCCCTTTGGCCGCACCCTCGTTGAAATCAAACCACATGATGCGGCTGGATCCCTTTCCTATATTGCTCAATGTCCCCTTTTGTGCCGCAAGAAACAGCCGTTGCCCTACCACTTGCATATCTGCGAGGGCATAGTCTATCTCCCTGGTGTCCCAGCCGGGGGAGAGGCCCGCTCCCCCTATTTTGTATGCAAGGAGCTTCGATTTGACATAGACCTTCATATCTTCGATGTATTTAATAAAGGCGATATTCTTGATGGCTATCAGGTCCTTTTTTCCGTCCCCATCGATATCCATAATGACCGGCCTGGCCTCGAAGGAAACCCAGTGCAGCGGCTGTTCAGGATGTGTGTCATCCATCAGGACCCTGTTGTTTGTGCCGCCGATACGCCTCTCTTCGGTCCATAGCACGCTTCCATCACCGTTCCAGATATGGAGGGCATCACCTTCCCCCAGTCCGATCAGTTCGGGGTTTCCGTCTTTGTTGATATCATAGAGGATCAGGCTGTAGAAACGAACCCCCTTGAGGGCAGGGAACTGTCGCACTTCCCGCGTTTTACCGGCCCCATCGTATTCGAGCTGGGATATCCTGCCGCTGAAAAAGGCACCCGTCCGCGAGTTCTGGAAGAGCAGTCTGGGTCTGCCGCCCCGGGCATCCCTGACGGCGGAAAGGTGCCCTTCCCGGCGGAAGAGCTGCCGGAAGGTTCCGTTCCACTCGTACACGGTGGTACGTGCCCGCATGCTATAGAAGCTGACCAGATAGATTTCCGCCTTCCCGTTTCCATCCACATCCCCAACGGAGACCCGAATAAAATCTTCCCCGATCGCCGTCTTCAGACTGTCCTTCATCTGGAACGTTTCACCCTTCTTGCCATAGATACGGAGTTCGTTCCTTCCAAGCACCACCAGTTCCGTATTGCCGTCACCGGTGAGATCACCCGCGTCGAACGACTCCACTGTCATATGGAGGGAGATCCTGCCCCGGGGTTCAAACGCCCTCGGTTGCCGGGTGCTGCGGAAAAACCCCTCCTCCCCTTCCGGGACGGCTCCACCCTCTTTTCCCAAAGCCGCAAAGAGGCCTGAAGGTGTTTCCGGCATCCCCCGGTTCTCCGAAAGGCCCACCACTCCCCTCGTGGGGGCGCGTCTTCCTTCAACAATCGCGCGGAAGCGGTTCGCCACATCGGCGATCCTGGGGATGAACTGGTCTTCGGTCACGGCCTCGGTGACCGGCGTCAGCGCGGGCGGGGTTTTGGTCAGGTCCAGGAGGGAGAGATCCATGCTGGACCCGCCACCCATGGTGGTGATGCTGCCGAAGACGGCATAATCGGCCTTGAGTTTCCTGGTGACTTCCTCGACCCGTTGCCGGGTGATCTTTCCGCTTTTTTCGTCCGTGGTGAGGAGGGAGCTGAAGCTATCTTCCGTGACCACATCCAGCCCGCCGCCGGAAAGGCGCGACAGGAACATGGTCCTGAGACCCTGACGAACATACGCCTGCGGGTGCTCCGCATAGATGGCGAGGGGGAAGAGGACCAGGGTCCGGCTGGCGGAAAAGCCAGACCCGGGAAGGAAGAGCGTAAGCATCAGGAACAGGATACACAGGCCTGGGAATGTGGCAATTTTTCTGATCATATCTGGGCCTCGTGACTGCTGGGGTTGGGTTGCTGAAAGACTTGAAAACGGCTTTTTATAGCACGAACGGCCCACGTCGTCAAGCACGGCGGAAAATTGCCATAAAAAAACCCGGGGCGGCACAGCCCCCGGGTTTGTTGAAAAGGCGCTCTTTGAATCAAGAGGGCCTAGAAGTTGATCTGCCAGTAAAGACCGTACCAGGTCTCGTTGCCTTGATCGGTATCGTTACCGGCGGCGTCAGTTGAATCTTTGAGAGCCAACCGTCCGACCTCAGGCGTAACCGTGAAGCCCTTGGCGATGGTGATGGGGAACCGGACATAGTAAAAGGCTCCGGCGGCCTCTTCGTCCTTGTACCGTTCGTACTTGGCGTGCCCATAGCCCGCATCCACGCTCACCATATCGGTGATCCTGAATGTGGCAGCGGCTGCATACCCCAAGGTGGAAGCGTCTTCCACGTCGCCGTTCACCACTACGGCCTTGGTGATTCCGGGTTGGGTGCCGCCGAAGGCGTAGCCGTAATTCCCCATATTCTGGGCCTTCCAGAGGATGCCGCGCAGGGAAACCGGGCCTACAGGTACTTCCACCCTGGCGCCGTAGATGTAACTCTTGATGGTTTTCGAATTGTCCATGCTATTAACAACCTTATAGGTGTTATAGCCGCCGAAGAGGCCCACATTGGCCGGACCGGCATTGACGGTCAGATTGGCTTCGATCCTGGGGAGGAACGTGTCAATATCAGCCTGCAACGGGGTAGCTTCTGCTGAATCTGTTATATCATATATACCACCGGTGTTGGGTGGTTCCAGGGCGAGAAACAGGTGCCCGAAGCCCAAGTTTGTCTTGAACCCGATCATATCGGAACGCAGGCAGGCGGCCATATCACCCCAGTCCCCCTGGAGGCCACCGGCCGTATAGATGGAGGTGGTGACGGGGCAGAAAAAGGGCGACCAGGTGAAGCCTATGAGCATTTCCGTGTTCCCGAAGGTATAGGATGCCCAGAACTGCCTGAAATAGGACGCACTAAAGGGTCTGATTTCTATGTTGGCCTTGATGTTGCCCTCTTGCAGCCTGACCCCAAAGCGGTTGTCATATATGTCGGCGCCCCAGACAAGGTCCGTATCATCATAGCCAGTTTTATTCAGTTTAAAATTGTCGTCCTGCTTCACAATCCAGTTCCAGTAACGGACATTGCCGTAAAAGGTGGCTGCGTTGGTAGCGGCCATGGCCGGAACGGTAAAGGCCACCAGAAGCAGCGCGGCAAAAGCACTAAGCAAAAGTTTCTTCATTACTCTTTCCTCCTAAAGAAAAAGATTTTGAAAAAGGTTCATAAACCCTAAAACCAATACGCTTCCTCCAAGAACGGACCTACCACCCCCTTTCTCCAGCACTATCAGCAGGTTAAATGAAAACCGGCAAGGAAGCCCCCTTTACCCGAAAGGGAAAAACCCGTTTCCCTGCCCGCAAATGAAAACCGGATTAGCAATTTTTATCAAGGATGTCAAGAACTTTTTTAGTCATCAATATTTGAACCCAAGCCAGAAAACGAAGGTCCCGGCGGAAATGAGCGTGTTCAGGGAGATGGCGGCTGATGCCAGTTCCGTTGATCCCTCCATTTCTCCGGCCATGACGTAGGTTATGGTGGCTGTGGGAGAGGCCAGCAGGATGAGGCCGGGGAGGAATTGCTCCGGAGACAACCCAAGCCAGTGGTAAAGGCCGATTCCAAGGGCAGGCAGGACCAGGAGTTTCATGAACCCCGTACCCAGGGCCGGAACGAGATGCGACCTGATGAGCCCGAAAGAGAGGGAGGCCCCGATCACGAGGAGGGCCAACGGCAGGGCCATGCCGCTTATGATACCCAGCACGCGATCAGCCGGTTCCGGGATGGGGATTTGAAAGAAAGAAAAGCCGATTCCGGCCAAGGCTGAAAAAATGACGGGGTTGTAGATAATCTTTTTTACAAAAAAAGCCAGTCTGTGCGCACTTTCCGTCCCGCAGGAGAATGCCTGGAGAGCCAGGACGGCCAGGAAATTTTGCAGGAGCATGAGGAACGCGGCCAGAATGGAAGCCGTGGTGAAGCCTTCTTTGCCTAGAAAATAGTAGGCCACGGCAAAACCGATGTATCCAAGATTTCCGTGGAAGGAACTCTGCAGGAAGGTTCCGAATTCCGGCTTGGAGATGGAAAAAAGAAACCCCGAACCCAGGGCCATGCCGAACACCAGGACGACCGCAAAGAGGGTGGCCCCCAGGAGCAGGGGTTGAAAATGGGCATGGAAGGGGGCCTGGGCCACTTCCCGGAAGATCATGGCCGGGATGGCCAGGTAGTAGACCATCCGGTTGAGGGGCCTGATCATGTGGGATGGGAGAAAATCCCACGCCCTGAGAAACCATCCCAGAAGGATGATCACAAAGATGGGGCCGATGGTGGAGAAGACATGAAGCATGGTGTCTCAGGACTCCGGAGGAAGGCCGCTACGAAGGCCTACAGTCCCATATCCCCATTGATCAGGATGATCTCGACACGCCCCTTCGGGAAAGATTTTTCCGTAATCGTCCAGGTATTGCAGATGCGATCCGGGCTCTTGCACTCTTCGCATTCGCCGGTCTTGACGCAGGGCGTTTTCTTATCCAACCGAATGGCATTGCAGGGGGCCACGTAGTTCTTGATGCGGAACATGGCATCTTCAAGATCGGCAACGACCTTGTTGCGGCCCACCAGCACGACGACGTTTTTCGGCCCGAACGTGAGGCCCCCGATGCGATTGCCGATCATATCCAGGTTCACGAGGATTCCGGACTCGGTGACCGCGTTCGTGCCGCAGATGAAGAGGTCCACCAGGAGAGACCGTCTTCTCACCTCAAGGACTTCCTCGCGGGAAATGCTCCCGTCATAGGTGTCCAGCACCTCCACACCGGGGCGCTTTTTCAGTGCATCATAGACCCCTGTTCCCACCACGGTCATGGAACCCCCGAAAGAGACGCTCTGTGCCCCGCTCCGGGGAAGGATTTCATTCAGGACGATGTCTCTTGCATCATGGCCGTCTTTTGCCAGGTGGACCTGGAAATTATTGGATTCCAGGGCCTTTTTCACGTTGTTCAATTTCAAGTCCCAGTAATGCTCTACGGGTTTTTCCATATCAGTGCTCCTCTCCATAAGGCCGCATTTCTTGCCGGCATGTAAGAATGCCTTCCAGGAATTATGACGGGGGAAGCTCCCCTTTCCGACACAATACGAAGCTTGGAACTCTACCTCAAACAGGCCCTTGTGACAAGCTCTTTTAGAGGTTCTCCCTGTAACGACTTGCCAAGACGGTATCTTCTGAAGCTTTTTCTTGAAAAACCCATGCCCATGTGTTATCAATAATGCTCGCCCTTTAGAAAGTCTTTCCAAAAAACCCCTGTTCGGCGTTGATGGGCTCGATTTCCAACAGCTTTGGCATTGCATTTGTATGAAACAACCTGCTTCCAAATGGGTCAAGACGACGCGTTTGTTTCATGGAAACGAAGTGGTGTCGCACTATTGCGACGGAATGGGTTAACCTGAAAGCATGAAAGGAGGAAATCGGATGAAACTCTTTAAACTGTTGGTACTGATGGTGGCGCTGGTATTCCTGGCAACGGCCGGCACAGCTGTTGCGGGCGAGACCCTCGATACGGTCAAGGCCAGGGGTGTGCTCATTGCGGGCGTCAATGGCGGCGTGTTCGGCTTCAGCATGCCGGACAAAAAAGGCGAGTGGAAAGGGCTTGACGTGGATACGGCCAAGGCCGTTGCCGCCGCGGTATTCGGGGACGCAAACAAGGTCAAGTATGTGGCCCTGACGGCCGTGCAGCGTCTGCCTGCCCTTCAATCAAAGGAAATCGACGTCCTGTGCCGCAATACCACCCAGACATTGACCCGTGAGACCGTCAACGGACTCAATTTCGCTCACGTGAACTACTATGACGGGCAGGGATTCCTGGTGCCGAAGAAACTGGGGATCAAGAGTGCAAAAGAGCTGGGCGGTGCCACGGTCTGCGTACTGCCGGGGACGACCACGGAGATGAACGCTGCGGATTTCTTCAGATCCAACGGACTGAAATGGAAACCGGTCGTCATCGAAAATACCACCGAGCTCAACAAGGCCTTTTTCGCAGGCCGATGTGACGTCCTGACCTCGGATGCCTCTCAACTGGCGGCACAACGTTCTGTTTCCCCCAACCCGGCGGATTATGAACTTCTGCCTGAAATTATTTCCAAAGAACCCCTTGCCCCTGTTGTCCGCCACGGTGATGACCAGTGGTACGATATCGTCAACTGGACCGTCATGGCCCTCATACAGGCCGAGGAATTCGGCATTACCTCCAAGAATGTCGACCAGATGATGAAGAGCAAGAACCCCGGGATTCAGCGTTTTCTGGGCGTAACCCCCGGCATGGGGAAGGCCCTGGGTGTCGACGACGCATGGGTCTACAATATTATCAAGCAGGTGGGCAACTACGGTGAGATTTTTGCGCGGAACGTCGGCGTGAAGACTCCCCTCGGTCTCAAACGAGGACTCAATGACCTCTGGACGAGAGGCGGCCTGATGTATGCCGCTCCGTTCAGATAGCAGGCCCGTGAGAGTGCCCCTTCCCGGAGGGGCGCTCTTGTCTTTATCTCACCTCTGCCTCGCCGAAAATGTGTCAACTATCGCGCTTGCCGACAGGACTTGGGGGCAAGGAGCAGGTCTCGGAATGATCGAGCAGACACCAGAGGATCCGATTGGTGATGCCAAACATGCAAGCAGAAAAAGTTCCCTTCTGGCTTGATCCCAAGAAACGCGCCGTCATTTTCCAGATAGCCGTCTTAGGAATCGTGGGCCTTCTGGCCTATTACCTGATCTCCAATACCATCATCAACCTCAAAAGACAGGCCATTGCCACCGGCTTCGGCTTCCTCGACAAGGAATCCTCATTCGAGATAGGCGAATCCCTCATCTCCTATTCAGCCGCCAGTTCCTACGGCCGGGCCCTCATCGTGGGCGCCCTGAATACACTGAAGGTCTCCTTCGCGGGAATCGTGATAACCCTCCTACTGGGGACCATTGTCGGGGTCGCCCGCCTCTCCGGCAACTGGCTGGTATCAAAACTGTCCGGCATCTTCATTGAGGTCATGCAGGATATTCCGATCCTGCTGCAACTGTTTTTCTGGTATGCGATTTTTTACGAAAGCCTCCCCTCCCCCAGGCAGGCCTTGTCTCCCATAAAGGGCATCTTTATGTGCAACAGGGGAATCGCCTTTGCGGTGCCGGAGGCCCATCCTGCGCACAAATATATGGTTTTGGTCTTCCTGGCGGCTTGTGTGCTGTCCTATTTTATCCGGCGCTGGGCCAGGAGGCGGCAGGAAAAAACCGGACGGCTCTTTCCAACCTTCCGTGTCTCCATCTCCCTTATCATAGGCCTTCCCCTGGTCGTCTGGCTGGCCTTCGGGGCCCCCGTGAAGATGAATGTTCCCAAGCTTACGGGCTTCAACTTTGTGGGCGGGCTGACCCTGTCTCCCGAGTTTTGCGCCCTGCTGCTCGGCCTCATTCTCTATACGTCCGCCTTTGTTGCCGAAGTGGTGAGGGCCGGCATTCAGGCGGTGAGCAGGGGCCAGAAAGAGGCCGCCATGGCATTGGGGCTGAAACCTTCTTTGGTATTGAATCTTGTCATCCTGCCCCAGTCCCTCAGGGTGATCATCCCGCCCCTCACGAGCCAGATGCTCAATCTTACGAAGAACAGTTCCCTGGCCGTGGCCATCGGGTTCCCGGATTTTGTTTCCGTGGCCAATACCACCATCAACCAGACGGGTCAGTCCATCGAAGGGGTAGCCCTGATCATGGCTTTATATCTCATTTTCAGCCTGTCTACCTCCGCCTTTATGAACTGGTACAACAAGAGGGCGGCACTGGTGGAGAGATAGCTATGTCCATGACTGAATCACCAGAAACCCGGATACGGGAAATGAAACCTCCGGTAACACATGTGGGTGTTATAGGGTGGGTGAAGGGGAACCTGTTTAATGGCACTTTGAACTCCATCCTCTCCATTGCAACATTGTATTTGCTCTGGAAAGTCGTCCCGCCTCTCATCAGATGGGCCTTCATTGACAGCGTATGGCATACGACCGGGAAGGCATGCAAGCCCGCTGCAGGGGCCTGCTGGTCCGTTATTACGGAAAACGTGCGCTTTATAATTTTTGGATTTTATCCTTACGATTCCCAGTGGAGGCCCCTGGTGGCCATGCTGGTCCTATTCGGCCTCCTGTTTTACAGCCAGAACAGAAAACACTGGAAAAAGCACCTGGTCTATGTGTGGATTGCGGGGCTCTTTACCATGGGCCTCTTGATGAAAGGCGGCCTTTTCGGACTGTCTCCCGTGGAAAGCACCAAATGGAGCGGTCTTCCCCTTACCCTGCTGCTCTCCGTTTTCGGCCTCACCGCGGCCTATCCCCTTGGCGTTATCCTGGCCCTGGGACGACGATCCAAGATGCCGGGCGTCAAGTGGCTTAGCGTTACCTATATCGAGATGATCAGAGGGGTGCCTTTGATCAGCCTCCTCTTCATGTCGGCCATTATCTTCCCGCTGTTTCTGCCCGAAGGGGTCACTATTAATAAGATCCTGCGGGCCCAGATCGCCATCATTCTCTTTACAGCGGCCTACATTGCCGAGGTGGTCAGGGGAGGCCTGCAGGCCATATCCCTGGGGCAGTATGAGGCGGCCGAATCCATGGGGCTGAACTTCTACCAGACCATGCGGTTGATTATCCTTCCCCAGGCACTCAAGATCGTGATTCCCCCCACCGTGAGCATCCTGATTTCCGCTTTCAAGGATACATCCCTTGTGGTGATCATTGCCCTGTGGGACCTGCTCAAGACCACCCAGTCGGTACTTGCCAATCCCGAATGGATGGGATTCAGCCCCGAGGCTTATCTCTTTGTCGCCCTTCTCTATTTTGCCGGGTGTTTTTCCATGTCAGGCTACAGCCGGAAACTCGAGAGGGAACTGTCAGCCGGTGAACAACAATGAACACGCATTTGGGCCTCTTTTGGTTCCTTGAGGGCCACATTCTGAAACGCAACAAGAGGAATTCATGAAAGAACAAGAGAGAAGGAAGATGGAGAACGGACAATCTGATAATGCAATGGTGGAAATTATTGAAATGCACAAATGGTTTGGTGAGTTCCATGTCCTCCAGGGCATTGATTTGAACGTTCAGAAGGGTGAACGCATCGTCATTTGCGGTCCTTCAGGGTCGGGCAAATCCACCCTGATCCGTTGCATCAACCGGCTGGAAGAACACCAGAAGGGCCGAATAATCGTCGACGGCACGGAATTGACCAACAACATCAAGAATATCGAAAAGATCCGCGCGGAAGTGGGTATGGTCTTCCAGCACTTCAATCTTTTCCCTCACCTCACCATCATCGATAACCTCACCCTTGGGCCGTTGTGGGTGCGAAAGGTTCCCAAGGCGGAAGCCGAAGAAACGGCCATGTTTTACCTGGAGAAGGTGCATATCGCAGAGCAGGCCCGGAAATACCCGGGACAGCTTTCGGGCGGCCAGCAGCAGCGCGTTGCCATCGCCCGCAGCCTCTGCATGAAACCCAAACTGATGCTCTTTGACGAGCCCACCTCGGCCCTGGATCCCGAGATGATCAAGGAAGTGCTGGACGTGATGATTGAACTTGCCCGGGAGGGGATGACCATGCTCGTCGTCACCCACGAGATGGGTTTTGCCAAGAGCGTGGCCCACCGGGTGCTCTTTATGGACTTCGGACAGATTGTGGAAGCCAACACGCCGGTGGAATTTTTCGACAACCCGCAGCATGACAGGACCAAACTCTTCCTGAGTCAGATCTTGCATTAGTTTCGGCATTCAACTCAAAGGAATTCCGTGCCCGCGGTTCCGAGGACGCTCTCCGTGATGGTTGCCGTAGAGGTGATAACGGCCCTCTTGGAGGTCCGCCGGACGAACCGGAGGGCCGCCTCCACCTTGGGCTGCATGGATCCCGGGGGAAAATGCCCTTGCTTCAGGTACCGCCCGGCCTTTTCTTTCTCCAGTCGGCGGAGCAGTTCCTGCTGCGGGGTCCCGAAGTTGAGCATGGCCCCTTCCACATCGGTGGCCATGATGAAGATATCCACCCCCACTTCTTCGGCCAGGAGACCGCTCGCCAGGTCCTTGTCGATGACGGCATCCACCCCGCAGAAACTTCTGCCTTCCCGGATAACCGGAATGCCGCCGCCACCGCAGCATATGACGATGAACCCCATTTGGATCAACTTTGTGATTTCACGTTTTTCTACTATGGTCACGGGCCTGGGGGAAGCGACCACCCGGCGGTATCCCTTATTCGTCTCTCGGGTCACAAAGGGGAGGTCCGCCGCCTCTTCTTTGGAGTAGGCAGGGCCTATGGGTTTGGAGGGTTTCTGAAAGGCCGGATCATCAGGGTTCACCACCACATAAGTGATGAGACTCACGAGGGGTTTCTGGTGGATGATCCCGAGCGCCATGAGTTCACTGTCCAGGCTGGATTCGATCATGTAACCCACCTGCCCCTGTGTCTGGGCCACCAGAATTTCGAGCGGCAGTTTCGGGATATCCAGGCTCATTTCCTGCTGAAGGAGCAGGTTGCCCACCTGGGGCCCGTTGCCGTGGGTGATAATCAGGTGAAAATCCCGGGAAAGACGGGCCAGTTGTCTTATGGGCACCTTGAGGTTTTCAAACTGTTCTTCGACGGTTCCCACCTGACCCTTTTTGATGAGTGCATTGCCTCCAAGGGCCACCAGCAAAGTTCCTTTCTTTTTTTTATTATCCATCTGTTCCACGCATTGCCAGTCGTTCCAGAAGCACTTCCTCCAGAAAGGGTTGATCATGGTCCTGGTACTCGTACCGGACCCGCATGGCGGGCTTGTTGATGGTAACGATCCGGGTCAAATGGATAGGGGTGGCAAAGAGGACCAGGTCGCAATCCACACCGTTGATGGTGTTTTCAAGGTCGGATATCTGCTCATCGCTGTATCCCATGGCCGGGAGCACCGGCCCGACGTGGGGGTAAAGGAGATAGGTGTCCTTTATGGTCCCCACCGCAGAGGACCGGGGGTCCACGACTTCGGAAGCGCCGTATTGCCTGGCTGCGATGAGCCCGGCGCCGTAGGGCATGCCTCCATGGGTCAGGGTCGGTCCATCCTCCACCACCATGATGCGTTTTCCCTTGACCTGTTCCGGCCGGCTCACAATAGCGGGTGATTTTGCCAGCACCACCCGGGCCTTCGGGGCATATTGCTCGATGTTCTTGCGCACCTGCTCCACCTGGGCCAGGGAGGCCGTGTCCACCTTGTTGATGACGGCGATGTCCGCCATGAGCATGTTGGTTTCACCCGGGAAATAGAGCAGTTCATGCCCGGCCCGGTGCGGATCGAACAGGACGATGTGGATATCCGGTTGGTAGAAGGGCGTGTCGTTGTTGCCCCCGTCCCAGACAATGATGTCCGCCTCCTTTTGAGCGGCTTCCAGTATCTTTCCGTAGTCCACGCCGGCATAGACCACGATACCGAGATCCACCAGGGGTTCATACTCCTCGCGTTCCTCGATGGTGCAGCGGTGCTTTTCAAAGTCCTCGTAAGCGGAAAAACGCTGGACCACCTGGCTTCTGAGATCCCCGTAGGGCATAGGGTGGCGGATGACCACCACCTTTTTCCCCTTTTTGCGCAGAATATGGCACACCTTCCGCGTGGTCTGCGATTTGCCGCAGCCCGTCCGCACGGCACAGACCGCCACCACGGGTTTTCGGGCCTTGAGCATGGTGTAGGAGGCACCGATGAGGATGAAATCCGCCCCCTCCGCCATGGCTAGGGAGGCCTTGTGCATGACCTCCACGTGCGGGACGTCGCTGTAGGAAAAGGCCACCAGGTCCACCTGGTGCTTTCGAATGAGTTGAGCCAGATCCTTTTCCGGGTAAATGGCAACCCCTTCCGGATAGAGCTTCCCCGCCAGTTCCGGTGGATAGAGGCGTCCCTCGATTTTGGGTATCTGCGCAGCGGTAAAGGCAACCACGCGGTAGCGCTCGTTGTCCCTGAAATAGACGTTGAAGTTGTGAAAATCCCTGCCGGCCGCACCCATAATGATGACCTTTTCCACCATGACATCCCCCCTTTTTTCTGACCATTATGACAGCCTGGACAGATTCTTTCAAGTCATTGTAGCCTGCCGGACTGCCAGCAAGATTTTGAGGATCCGACTAAATGAAGCTTGCCCTGACCAAAAGCCTAGTCTACAATGATAATCACGTTGTTCTCTGAGATGGAGGGGTCATAAAAAGCTGATTTATGCTGCAAACGGCAGCCTATGAGCAACGAAGTGGAGGAGAACCTGACATTCTTTTTCAGACGCTTTCTCATAGTGCACTTGGCAGCCAACCCCGACATGGACGGCCATCTGGGGTTTACGCCTCCAGAATCCTTGGCGCTCTCTAATGGCTGCCCTTAAACCCCAAATGGGCGTCCATCTCCACCGTGGTGCTTAGAAAGCGTCTGAAAAAGAATGTCAGGCTCTCCTCCTGAGCTCCAGTAATAAAACGATTTCCTTGGAATCTGATTTATGACACTTTGAGGCATCCTATGAGAAAGGAACTTAATTAATACTATCAGTTTCTTGGAAGTCCCGAGGACCGGATTTTTTATGATTCCATCATTATTGGCTGTTACGAAAGGATACGCGATGGATCTATCAAAATTTTTGTCAAATACTGAAAAACCCATTTTGCTTGACGGCGCTATGGGCACCGAACTGGCTGAAGCCGGCCTGGAAATGGGTGGCCAAAACTGTATTACCCATCCGGATGGCGTGTTGGCCATTCACCGGGCATATGTTGCGTGCGGGGTGGATCTGATCATCACCAACACCCTGACCATGAACCGCATCTACATCGAATCGCACAACCTGGATGTGGATGTGAGAGACGTGAACCTGGCAGGTGCCGGGCTCGCCGGGAAAGCCGTCCGCGAAGGTCAATATGTTCTGGGGGATATGGGTTCCACCGGAAAAATGATGGAGCCCTATGGAGATCTGGCAAGAAAAGAGGCCCTTAAAGCATTCCGGGAGCAGGCTAAGCTATTGGCCGAAGGCGGGGTGGACGGTCTGATCATTGAAACCATGTTCGATCTTCAGGAAGCCCGGTGTGCGCTTGAGGCCTGTAAATCGGTCACCGACCTCCCGGTCATTGCCTCGATCTCATTTAATACGACTCAAAAGGGCGGACGGACCATCATGGGGAACTCCGCCCGGGACTGTGCTCAGGGTCTCGCCGAAGCAGGGGCCTCCGCCGTAGGGGCAAACTGTGGCGACCTCGATCCGTTCCAGATGGCTGGAATCGTCGCGATCATGCAGGAAGCCACATCCATTCCTGTCCTGGCGCAGCCCAACGCGGGCAAACCCAGGCTGGTCGAGAAACAAACGGTATTTGACATGTCTCCATCAGACTTTGCCGAAGGAGTATATCAGTGCTCACAAGCAGGCGCCCGGCTGGTGGGGGGGTGCTGTGGAACAACACCTGCCCACATCCTGGCCCTTGCAGACAGGTTAGCCTGATATCACCAGTCCTCTTGTTCGTGTTGCCCGTGCAGGATGGGGAGTCCTGTTGGTCAGATAGACGCCGAAACACACGACCAGAGTACCAACGGCCAACGACAGGGTGATGGGTTCCCCCAGCATGAAAAAGGCGAGCAGCACCGCACTGATGGGTACGAAATTGATGAACTGACTGGCCTTTGTCGCACCGATGACTTTTATCCCTTCATAATACCAAACGAATCCCAGGACCGTCCCGAAGAAACCCAGGTAGAAAATACTGAACCAGGCCGAAATCGAGTAGTGGGTGAAATCCGTGGCCATGCCTTCATAAAGGCCCGGAACAATCAGGAAAAGCGTCCCTGCCAGACAGGAGTAGGTGGCAACCACCAGGGGAGAAAGATCGGCCATGGCGGCCTTGCCGATAAGGGAATAGGCCGACCAGCAGAGGACGCAGAGGAAAATATAGAAATCACCCGGCCCAAGGGCCCCGTTGAAGATGTCGCCGAGTTGGCCCCGTGAAATGACGATCATGGCGCCCATGATGGAGATGATAATACCGGCCAGCTTGACAAGGCTCAACTTTTCCTTGAAAAACCAGCTTGCGAAAAGGGCGATGACCACCGGGTTGTTGGCGATGATGAGGGCGGCCCGACCTGCGGTTATGAGCTTGAGGCCCTTGAGGAAAAACACATTGTAGGCAAACACGCCCGTGGCACCCAGGAGCAGAATGGGGATAATCTGGCCCTTCTTGATGCCGGGGAGTCCATGGTTTTCTCTCCGGGTCATGGTCAGCAGAAACAGGCAAGCGATCACGAATCTGAAAAAAGCGGTCGAATAGGGCCCCACTTCCCGGACGACGACTCTCCCGGCGATAAAGGTCCCGCCCCAGAATACGGCTGTCAAAAAGAGTTTGAGATAAATAATCAGGCGCTGTTTCTTAGACATTCCTGCTCCGTTCTATCCACCAAGATATTCGACGCGATGGACCAGTTCCAGACTTGGGGCAAGGACGGGGTCCTTGAATTGGGCCCGCAGGGCCGATTCAAGCATCTCCGGGGTGATGGCCCGCCCGAACCCGGCCAGAACTCCCAGAGAGGCCAGGGCCCTCTCAGGCAGCTTGATACCCTGTGCCTTGAAATCCACCGGGATGGTCTGTCCATTCGTCCGGGGCAGAGTCAGGTCATGGGAATGAATCACCAAGGTTTCAGCATCGAGGTCGGCAAAAAGCGGGGATCGCCGGCCAACGCCCTCCTGGCCGACGGCAAGGATGGCGGCAGGCCTCTCGATTCCCGTATAACCGATCTCTTCCGGGGATAAGATCACCTCGCTGATGGAAGGGCCTCTCAGGACCGTGATATTATACTCATTTTTCTGGGTCACCCTCAAACCCGCCGAAAGACCGGCCAGGCAGAGGATGTCCCCGGCGGTGATGATCCTCTGGCCGGCGTCGCCCAGGATGACCACGCCCTGCCTTCCCTCCCCTGGAGGAGCATGGGTTGCCTCCAGACTGACCGGCGGGGTGACGGGCCCCAGGGTTTTTGCCGTTTCCCTGTAGAGGGACCCGTATTCTGCTCGCCGGTTTTCTTCCACAGGACCCTCAAAGGGAGGCAGATGGGAAAGGTCTTCTTCGATCGTCCCGGGGCTGAGCTTGTTCTTCTTGGTATAGCGCCCCGTGCAGATACCCCAGATGTCTATCACGGAGAAGCCCTTGTGGCGAACGGCCCGTTCGATTTCCTTTGCCAGGTCTTTCCGGTAAGCGGAGCAACGCGTGACATAGGTCGCCCCGGCCGAGGCGGCCACCTTGCACACATCCAGGGGACGCTCCAATCGGTTCAGAAATCCCGAACCAACCAAGGCATCGGGAGGTGTGGTGGCTGAAAACTGACCCCCGGTCATGCCGAAATTGAAATTGTTCAGGACGAGGAGTGTCAGGTCGAGATTCCGGCGGCATGCGCTGAGAAAGTGGGCACCGCCGATGCCCATACCACCGTCCCCCATGGTCACGACGACGTTCAGGTCCGGGTATGCCAGTTTCAGACCGGTTGCATTGGTCAAAGCCCTTCCGTGAAGCCCGTGAAAGGCATGGGTATGGAAAAAGGTGTCGAATAGCCCGGAGCAGCCGATATCACTCACCATGGCGATCTCGGTGCCCTTGAGACCCATATTCTGGAAGGCCTTGTCCAGGATTCCGGCTATCCGGTCATGGGTGCAACCGGGACAGAAGACCGGCGGTCTCTCTTTATTGAGCAGGCTGGCCATGGGTAAGCACCTCCTCGATCCGGTGTGGTGTGATCAGCCTGCCGTTCATCCCACCGCAAAAGTCGACCTGTTTCCCGGGCAGGACACGTCTGATCTCGCGGACATACTGTCCATCGTTCATCTCCAGCACGATAATCCTTTTGGCGCCCTCCGCCTTTTCCCTGATGAGGGCTTCCGGCACGGGCCAAATGGTCTTGAGTACGAGGAGAGAAACCGGGCGGTCCGTACCCTTGCGGCGATCGTAGACATCCTTCGCTGCGCGGGCGGTAACGCCATAGGTGAGGATGAGGGTGTCTGCCGCCTTCTCCATGTATGCTTCATGATAGGAAAACCGGCCTATAGCGGAGAGGATCTTGTCCCTCAATCTCTCCTGGTTCCGGGCGATCCGGTCGGGATCCGTTGTGATGTAGCCGTCCGGGCCGTGGGTGGAAGAGGTCTGGCGCACGGGTATGAATGGGTTCCCGATGGGAAGGAAACCGGGCACCCGACTCCCGGACCGGACATCAAAGGGGAGGAATGCTTCGCCTGCAGGCGGCGTGGTGCGATCAATGATCTCCGGCCTCTCAATGGCATCCATGTCCAGGCCCTCCTTGGTCATACTCACCTCCTTGTTGGAGGCGAGGAATACCGGGCATCTGAATTCCTCGGCCAGGTTGAAGGCATGCATGGTGAGCAGAAAGCAGTCCTTTGTGTCGGAGGGGGCCAGCGCGATGACCGGGAGGCCCCCGCTGTTCCCCCACCGCATGAACTGGATGTCGCCGTCCGCCCCACGGGTGGCGGAGCCCGTGGACGGCCCCAGCCTCTGGACCAGCGCGATCACAATGGGGATCTCGCTTCCGATGGCAAAGGAGAGGTGTTCGCTGTAGAGACTCAGGCCGGGACCCGACGTGGCGGTCATGACCTTGAGGCCGGCCATGGAGGCCCCCAGGCAGGAACCGATGGAGGCGATTTCGTCCTCCCCTTGGAGGCACACCCCGCCCACAGGGGGCAGGAGCCTGAGCATGGTGTTGAAGATGGTGGTTGCGGGGGTTATGGGGTACCCGGCAAAGAAACGACAGCCCGATTCAAAGGCACCCCAGGCAATCGCCTCATTCCCTTCCATCAGTGCAAAACCCATCTATATGCCTCCGTTTTTGGCATTCTTGCCACTTGGCTCCTCACAAAAAAGCGGCCGGGAGTTCAGTTGGTCCGGGTAGAAATGCGGCTAAACAGGCGACCATTTTTATGCCGCCAGGAGAAGGCTGAAAAATTCGTCCCAGTCGCCGGCCCGGGGCACGTCCGCATCGGGCATCTCTTCCTCTCCCACCGGAATCCCTGGGAGCATAGGAACCTTGTGATCCAGGGCCCAGGTAAACCAGACGGGACGGATACCCGCGTCCAGTGCGCCGTTCACATCGGCCTCGATATTGTCGCCCACGTAGAGGACACGCGTCCGGTCCACACCAAAATCCGCCACGAGTTTCTCAAACACCATGGCATGGGGCTTGCGATAACCCAGTTCCCCCGAGATGAGCAGGACGTCAAAGAAGTGAGTAATTTCAAGGGCATCAACGAGTTTAACTGCCGCGGGTGCGTGGGTGAAATTGGAAAGCAGCCCCAGGCGGTAGGACCCCTTGAGCTCTTTCAGCATTTCGATCGTGCCGGGGATAAGACGGCAGTAGTCAAGAAAAGCAGAGAAATATGCATCGAGTGCCAGGGCGATTCTGGGGTCATCGGGTTCAAGGGGATGCCCCATTTCCCTGAGGGCTGCGCTCACCCAGAAGCGGTTGTGGGTCTCCCGGCCGTCTTCCTTCGTCTTTTCCAGGAAGTCCAGGGCACAACGGCGATAGGTCTTCTTGAAAGGGGTGTCTTCAAAGATGAGACCGCTTTTACGCAGGCTGTTGATCAGCCTTTCAACGGCCTCGCTCACGGCTTTCGGGTCTGCGGTTATGAGGGTATTGAAAAGGTCAAATCCGATGGCTTCTACGTTTTTCAAAAGACGTCTCCCTTGTATCTTCTTGACTGGAATCACGCGATCGTTTCCCATCCTGATTACCGCAGCGATCCGTGGTAAGTCAATGAAAATGGTGGTGGTCGCGAAATCAGGAAATCCGCATCAAGAAGGAAATGCGTTGACATTCGAGCTCCCCGACCCTTATTCTACCACCTCGGCCGTGTTCATTTGGATGCGGTCAACGCGTTCCTGGAGGTGCACCCGATTTGACCACAGTTTCCCTTGCCCGTTGCGAAAGCTATGAGGCCCGCCCGGTGGAGGCGGCCCTGCTTAAGGTGCTGGAACCCCTGGGAGGCATCACCCAGTATGTAAGACCGGGAGACAGGGTCCTCATCAAACCCAATCTCCTTTCGGCCCGGTCCCCTGAAAAGCGGGTGACCACGGATCCCGCCATGGTTCGGGCTGTTGCAGTTATGGTCAAGGAAGCGGGAGGTCACCCATTCATAGGCGACAGCCCGGGGATCGAGCCTTTCAGACGCGTCATCGCAAAAACCGGCATGGAGGACGTGGCCGGGGAACTTGGAACAGAACTGGTGGAACTCAGTCACCCCAGAAAGATCACCCTGGCGAAAGGGTCCCTGTTCCGTAGCCTCGAGATCGCATCCCAGGCCCTGGATGCGGACGTGGTTATCAACCTGCCCAAACTGAAGACCCACACCCAGATGCTGATGACCCTCGGCGTCAAAAACCTGTTCGGGACTATCGTTGCCCAGCGAAAGACCGAGTGGCATTACATGACCGGCCTCAACCGGGACACCTTTGCCTCCCTGCTTCTCGCCATCTACCAGGCCGTGAACCCGGCCCTGACCATATTGGACGGGGTGTGGGGCATGGATGGGAACGGTCCCGGTAACGGGAACCCCTGCCGGCTGAACCTGGTGGCAGCAGCACGGGACGCGGTGGCGCTTGATGCGACCATCTGTCACTTGCTGGGGATTACCCTGGAATCCTACCCCCTTTACAGGGTGGCCAGGGCCGAGGGTATCGGTGAAACCGATACCCGACGGATCAGGTTGGAGGGAGATCCACCTGATTCGTTTGCGTTCCCAATATTCCGGATCCCGAAGCTGGACTCGCTCAGTGTCCTGCCCGGGTTTCTGGACGGGTTTTCCAAGCGCTACCTGGTTTCAAAGCCGGTCCAGGATTCGAAAATTTGCGCGGGATGCAAAGAATGCGTCCAGGCGTGTCCGGCGGAAGCCATTGCCTTGGAGGAAAGACATCTCCGTTTTGATTATGAAGCATGCATCAGGTGCTATTGCTGTCAGGAAATCTGCCCCCAGGGTGCCATCGGGTTCAAAAAGGGCCTCCTTCTGAAGATCCTGAACCGATTTAACAGATAGAACCTGCCATGACATTTCGGAAAAATACAATCATCACAAACTGTTGGAGAGATAGGACTTAAGATGAACTTCCTTGCCAGTGCGCATATAAAGCGCGTTTTTTGCAGGCTGCCTGCCGCGGTCGCGATCCTGACCTTGGCCGGATGTGCCGCCGTCGGCCCGGACTACAAACCCGTGAAACCCGATGCGCCTCCCACGTGGCACACGGAACTGCGAGGAGGACTGCGAGCGGTCCCGTTAAACCCCGAGACCCTGAGCCGCTGGTGGCGCACCCTTGATGATCCGGAACTCTCCAGTCTTGAGGAACGGGCAGTCAACGGAAATCTGAACCTGAAAGAAGCCCGTAGCAGGATTCGTGAAGCCCGGGCTCTCCGTGGGGAGAGCCGCGCGGGCCTCTTTCCTTCCCTGGATGCCGCCGGCTCTGCGACTAAGCGACGCAGCAGTGAAAACAGCGGGATAGGCGGGGAAAGCAAACTCTATGCCGCCGGTTTTGACGCGGGCTGGGAACTGGACATCTTCGGAGGGGCGCGTCGTTCCGTGGAGGCGGCCCAGGCGAACCTGGAGGCCGCCCAGGAGAATCTCCGTGATGTACTCGTGAGCCTGCTTGCCGAAGTGGCCTTGAACTATGTGGATGTCCGTACCAATCAGGCCAGACTCGCTGTAACCCGAGCGAACATCGGGGCCCAGCAGGAAACCTATGAGCTGAATCTTTCCCGCTATCAGGCGGGACTCATTGATGAACTGGCCGTGCAGCAATCCCTATACAACCTTGAGCGCACCCGTTCCCAGATCCCGGCCCTTCAGACGGGCCTTGCCGCCGCTAAAAACCGAGTGGCGGTACTCCTGGGTGAAAGTCCCGGAGCGCTCGACGAGGAACTGGCCGAAACGCTTCCGCTCCCGACACTCCCGGTGACAGTGGCCGTCGGTGTGCCGGCCGAAACGTTGCGCAACCGTCCCGACATCCGGCGCGCCGAACGAAACCTGGCTGCCCAGACGGCCCGGATCGGCGTCGCCACTGCGGATCTCTATCCCAAATTCCGGTTGTTCGGGACCATCGGACTGGAATCCATCTCAAGCGGGGACCTCCTTGAATGGGCCAGCCGTACCTGGAGCATCGGCCCTAGTGTTTCATGGAAGGTTTTCGATGCCGGTGCAATTCGCCAGAATATCCGGGTGCAGACCGCTCGCCAGGAGCAGGCCCTGATCCAATACCAATCCACGGTCCTCAAGGCCAAGGAAGAGGTGGAAAATGTCCTGGTGGCCTACGCCAAGGAACAGCTCCGGCAGGAGTCTCTTGCCAGGGCCACCGCAGCCGCCCGGCGTGCCGATCTGCTTGCACGTGACCGATACAAGGCGGGCCTGGCGGATTTCAGCAATGTCCTGGATGCCCAGAGATCGCTGCTCGCGTTCCAGGATGAACTCGCCCAGAGCAAGGGGTTGGTCACCACAAACCTGGTGCGCCTCTACAAGGCCCTTGGCGGCGGCTGGTCTTTCATTGAAACGGTCCCACACCCCGGAAAAAAGCAGGATGGAAAGGAGTGAACAAACGAATTCCTGAACAAGACGACTCCCTGAAGCGGACTTTGGGCATGGATCACGTCGCCGGGCGGAAGAGGGGAAGGGAGGCATCAATGACATTGCTTCCAGCCATTCTCCTAAGATAGGACGCGCATCCAAGCCCCGATACCGATTCCCGGGGTCTCCATCTCTCCCTGCGCGTAAATTTCATTGAGAATATCAGGCGTATCTCCCACAAGCCGCCCCTCCAATCTTTCTTCCAGCCGGCTGATCCCATCAGGTGGGAAGCAAAAGAAGTCTCCGGTCAGAGAGACATTGACAAAGCGCCCATCCCTGATTTCAAAATCGCCCCGCATCAGTCCGCCGGGGGCCTTATAGACCCTGTGCACGACATTGGCGCCTCCCCTTATCTTGAGTTCCCTTCCGGGAATACGCCTGCCCCTGTGATGGACCCAGCTCTCCTTCATCATTCGCGATTCCAGTTCTTCCATCACGGGCCTGATGGGCTGCAGATCCCGGGCTTGTTCCATCGCCCCCGTAATTTCCTGAAATGCTTGGGCCATCATGTTGTTGAGTATCTGTTCCGTCCATTGGTTTGCCTTTTCTTCACCGAGTTCACGCCGGATGGTACTGAGATTGTCCATCAGGGACTTATGGACCTTGTCTCGATATTTCTCGTCCGGAACGCGAAGGACCCTGCACATCATCTCGTAATTGAAATCCATGATGAGATTACCCACAAAGACCACACAACCCTCGATCTCGCCCACCCCTGTGCCTGATATCTTTCGGGTCTGCACAACGATGTCGTTCACGGGTTTGAATTCGGCCTGGATGCCGATCTCACGATAGACGTTGATGGCGGGCGCCAGGAATTTCTTGTAAAAGGCCCCTTTGTTCTTCGGAACGATGGGATTGTCACGCCTGAGGATCAGCTGAAAAAAGAGCTGGTCCCCATCCAGATAGACCGCACCTCCGCCCACCTCCCGGCGAAAAACAGGAATGTTGTTTGTCCTGCAGTATTCCAGATCCACCTCCTGTGCTGCATCCTGGTGGAATCCGATACACACGTAAGGGGAGGCGGGAGAAAGCAGTACAAGGGCCTCCTCCCCTGTCTTTGCCAAGGCGTGGTAGATGAGCTGGGAATCCAGCCAGGGGACCTTCCCCAGATTATAGAGTTTCATTTCTGTTGTTTTCTCCGTTTAAGGCGAATTCTCGGCATAGGTGAAAGATGTTTGTCAATGCTCAAGCGCACGATGTACCAATTGGGTGATATCCAGCACCTCAAGAGAAATCTTGTTGCGTTTCACATAGGTGGTCATGGTTCGAACGCATTGTTGGCATGAGGTCACAACGGTTTGGGCGCCCGTGGAAAGAATCTCGTCTATCTTTGCCTTTGCGATTTCCGCCGTGAGTTTCGCGTCCACCATCTCCAGGTTTCCGCCCCCGCCGCAGCATTGGCAATCCCGGCGATTGCGCGGGAGTTCCACTAATTTCACACCGGGAAGGGACTGAATCAGCTCACGCGGTTCCTCATAGATCAAGGCACCCCGCCCCAGGTCGCAGGGGTCGTGGTAGGTGACGGTCATGTCCAGTTCCTTCAGGGGGACTTTTCCGGCTTTCACCAGGTTGACCAGAAACTGGGAGGCGTGGGACAGTCGAAGACCTTCAGGCCGGTAGTATTCCTTCCACATCTGGTAGCAGGAGGGACAGGCAAATAGGATCTCTTTGGCGCCCCTCTCTTTTACGGCCTGGATGTTGTGATCTCGGAATTCCCGGAAAAGCTCCATCAGGCCCGCCCCCAGCATGGGGAAGCCGCAGCACCACTCATCCTCACCAAGGAGGGTGAAATCGACACCACTCACATCCATGACCTGCGCCAGGGCCATGGGAATCTTCTGGGCGATGGGAAAGTAGGCGGCCGTGCACCCCGTAAAGTAGACCACCTCGGCCTTTTCCCTGACATAGCCGTCAGCGGGGGGATCGCGCATGTCCTCCACCCAGTCGGCCCGTTCTTCATTGTCCTCGTCAAAGACATTTCGGCTCTCTTCCAGGTTCTCCTTGATCATATTGATCTTTTTTGGATAAAACCCGGAATGCACCAGGTCCTGACGTAGGGAGAGCCAGAGGTCCTTCAGGCGGATTCCCACCGGGCAGGCGCCCTGGCAATTGCCGCATAGCGTGCAACGAAACGCGGTATCGCTGAAATGTTTCCACGCCTCATCCGACAGCCCCTGTTTCTTGAAGATCCTGCGAAAAAGCCCCGTCCGACCCTTTAGAATCTCCTTCAGGCCCTTCATGCGGAAAAGTGCGGAAAGCTCTCCGTCCTCCGCCGCGGACACGGCCGGGCAGATATCGGCGCAGGCCTGGCAATTGGTACAGGCTTCCAGTTCCATCAGTTGTCTGACGCTGTAATCCCGGTTTCCCATCTTTCCTTCAATGGAGCACAATGGTCGCGACCAGGAGGTCGCTCCTACGTTGTGCCAACCACATCACTCCTCGGCGTACTTTTCGATGTCCGCCAGGACCCATTTTTTCACAGCCTCGTCCCCGTGGATGAGATCCTGCATCTCCGCCATATCGGATGGCCTGATCCTGTACATCCATCCCTTTCCGTAGCAGTCATCGTTGATGAGGTCGGGCCGGGTCTCCAGTTCCTCGTTCACGGCCACGAGTTCCCCATTGACCGGTGCAAAGACCTTTCCCAACCACTTGCCGGATTCGGCCTTGGCGAATTTCTTGCCCTTCGTTAGTTTCTTGCCCTCATCAGGGAGCTGGATATAAACGATCTCTCCGGCCATGGCCTGGGCGAAATCATCCATCCCCATCACCAGAAGATCTCCCTCTTCCCTTACCCAGAAGTGGTTCTCTTCGTAGTAAAGTTCATCCGGCATGTTGTATTGTTCAATCTGCATTTGCTTTCCTCCTTTTCTTTTGTTGACAGGATCAACAGGATTCCTTTCGATCAAAAAAGATTTCACCGCAAAGACGCAAAGAACGCAAAGGAAAAACTTTATCAAAGTTCCTGAGAAGGAACTTTGATAAGAAGCTTTCCAATCAGAAACACCTTCTGCTTTTGCCCGAAGGGCCTGATGTATAGTATTTTCCCCGTCTCAGGGGAAAATACTATCAACAAAACTTGGCGTCCTCTGCACCTTGAGAGAGCAAAGCGAACGGGCGGTGAATCTTCTTTCTTCAATTAAGCGGCCCTGCTCAATAATCCCAAAAATCCTGTTCATCCTGTCTAAGAATTATGCTGCCTCTTCCATCAATTTATTGATGAATTGCGTCGTGGTGTACACCTTGAACTTCTGTTTCCGGAGCTTGGCATTAGACAGGTTGTGGACGCAGGAATTGCATTCAGTGAGCAGAATTTCCGCCCCTGCCTCTTCCACCTCTTCGAGACGTCTCCTGGCCATGGCAATGGAATTCTTGGGATAGGCACCCCTGACGCCACCACCCGCCCCGCAGCACAAGGCATTTTCCCGGTTGTCCCGCATCTCAACAAAATTGGGGGCAATTTTCCGGATCGTTTCCCTCGGTTCATCATAGATATGGCAATGCCTCCCCAGATCACAGGGATCGTGATAGGTCACCACCTTGTCCGTCTTGACCCCAAAATCAAAATCTTTCAGGAACTGGCTGACATGAACGACCTCCACGCCCTTCTCCTTGAGTTCCCCGTACTGGGGCCTGTTGTTGAAGGTCCTGAAACAGTAAGGGCAGCCGGTGATCACCTTCTTTGCACCTGTTGCGAGGATACTGTCCATATTCTTGCGGGCAAGATCTTCGTTCAGTTCGTATCCCACATCTTCCAGGACTCCGCTGCAGCACGCCTCATCGATCAGGGTGTAGTCCACTCCCAGACGGTCCAGCAGTTCAAGGGTCTCTTCGGTGGACTCATCTTCCCGGTATAGACCCACGCATCCCACGAAAAAGACGTATTCAGCCTTTTGGTTGTGATCCCGGTCGAAATCCTCCCTTTCATCCTCCGCATAGATATTGGTGTGTTTCTTCAACACCTCGTTCATCCCCTTGAAGGCCGGATGGCACGTACCCACGTGTACCATGTCTTTCCTCACCTGCTTGAGAATTTCAGGCACGTTCACACCTGATGGGCAGCTCTCAAAGCAACTTGCACAGGTGGTGCACTGGAAGAGGGTCTCGACCAACTCATCGTTGAGTTCGATCTTTCCGTCCATGACCTCCTTGAGCAGGAGCATCTTTCCGCGGGCATTCAGCGCGGGCCTGAGGGTCGCCCCGTATACCGGGCACACGGCCTGGCAGAACCCGCAACGGGAACACTGAAGAATCTGTTCCCGGTATTTCCGTTCAAAATCATATTTTGCTTCCATATCGTTCTCTCTCATCCTTCCAAAGCCATTTTGCCCGGGTTGAGGATATTGTTCGGATCAAAAAACCGCTTGATTCCCCGCATCACCGCCATCTCTGTCTCATCGTGTTCCAGTGTCATGTAGGGGGCCTTGGCAAGGCCGATGCCATGCTCCCCGGTGAGCGTCCCATCCAGATCAATGGCCAGTTTGAACAGCTCCCCACTCGCCGCTTCCATCTTTTTTACCTGCTCTGGATCGTAGCCGTCATAGAGAATCTGGGGATGGAGATTTCCGTCCCCTGCATGGCCGAACGTGGCAATCTGGATATCATGTCTCCTGGCGATACTATCGATTCCCTTGAGGAGGTCCGCAATCCTTGACATGGGCACGGTCACGTCTTCCAGGACGAAATGGGTCTTTATCCTGGCCAGGACCCCGTAGGCTGACTTTCTCGCCTCCCACAGTCCCGACGCCTCTTTCTGGTTTTCCGCCCGCTTGACCTCCCTCGGGTTGTTCAGGTTAAACACATCCAAAACCTTCTGCATCTGGTAGTCCGTTTCCCCGTGCGTGTAACCATCCGTCTCCACCAGGATCATGGCATCTACCTCAGGGAGGTCAAGGTCCGTGTTCTGGTTGATGGCCCGGATGGTTTCCCGGCCCAATATCTCCAACGCACTGGGGATGATGCCGCTATGCATCACCTCGGTGAGGGCATGACCGGCGTCTTCCAGGTCATCGAAAGTGGCCAGTGCTGTAGAGGTCGCCTCAGGCCGAGGGCTGATTTTCAGGGTAATTTCCGTCACCAGGCCCAGAGTCCCCTCTGAGCCCACAAACAGCCTTGTTAAATCATAGCCGGACACACTTTTCATGGCCCTGGACCCCGTCTTCATGATCCTCCCATCGGGCAGGACCACCTGGAGGGCCAGGACATAATCGCGGGTCGTACCGTACTTGGCGCCCTTGAGTCCGCCGGCGTTCGTGGCGACATTCCCACCCAGGGTGGATGCCTTTCCGCTGGCAGGGTCCGGCGGAAAGAAAAAACCTTTTGCTGCAAGGACCTTTTCGAGATCGGCATAGACCACGCCGGGCTGGACTACAGCCAGCCGGTCTTCGATGCTGATCTTCACAATCCGGTTCATGCGACTCAAGTCAAGAACAATCCCGCCCCTGACGGGAACAGCCATGCCGGACAGGCCCGTCCCTGCGCCCCGGGGTATGACGGGAACTTTTTCCCTGTTTGCCAGTTTGAGGATCTCCGCCACTTGCTCAGCCGACCGGGGCCAGATGCCACAAGACGGCCGATGGCTATGCTCCGACGCGTCGTAGGAGTAGGAAACCATGTCGATCAAGCTCTCGGTATAGTTCTCCTCACCCACGATATCCGTGAGAGCCCGTCTTGTCTTTTCATCCATACATTCCTCCGAAATCACTGCCGCCTTTTCTATTGGCCGCAGACACATACTAGTTTTTTCCATTGCCCCGATCATGCTCGGTGGCCGCATCCATTATCATCACCACAGGAGCCAGGATGATATGAAACAACCGGCTGAAGGGCAGATAGGCCACAAAGGCTCCGGCCAGAATAGCATGACCATACCATAGGTATCCATAGAGTGATGTCAATTCGGACGGATCAGAAAAGAACCGGCTGATCCAGTACCCAACAAACGCATATTCTGCATCTCCAGGAAAACCGGTCATGGCCATGCGCATTGCTTCCAGCACAAAACCCACGATTACGATGCCGCCGATGAGGCCGAGGGCCAGGGGATCCTGTGCGGGAAGGCCGGGTAATCGGCGAAACCGCCTCAAAGTACCACGCACCAGGGCCAGTAAAATGCCCAGCAGGATCATGACGCCGCTTATATCAAAAAGCAACGCCGTCAGGTAATTATTTTTGTCCAGCAGTACCCACACCGTCTCGTTTCCGGGTTTCCAGAGCGACCCCAGGAGTCCGGCAAGGCCCCAGACAAAACGGAACAGAAAGGGGTAGAAGATGAGGGCGTGAATCAGCCACCGCCCCTCGGACTGATGGTAAAGCCTCCTCTGGAACAGGACATCCAGCAACAGGCTTCTCAACACGCTTAGCGTCCCGGCAAATAGGCTCCTGCGGGTCTCCTCCGGCACCGGCCCGACAGCCTCTCCTCCAGAGAAAGTGCCTGTCAGCCAGTAGGACAAGGCCATGATGATTCCCGCCAGGAAAATCAGGAGTGCCACGATGGTAGTGGTATCTCCCACCGAAAAGGTGGCCGCATGACAGGGCATGCAGATAAGGCTCTTGGCCGGCAGAACCATGGCAGGGGCGCCAACCTTGTTTCCCTTCTCGTGGCAGCGGACACAGGTATCCTGCCCCCCTTTTGAGGCCATGTCGTGGACCTGGAGCGGCTTTCCCGTATCCGGCGGGAGCTTCCACAAGACCCTCTTGGAGACCGTATCCCGAAACGGTGTTACGCCTTTGAGGTGACACGCTCCGCAGGCCACATCCAGGTGGACGTCGTGTGCCTTTTTCTCGTCGTGACGAGTGTGACACTGCAGGCAGTCGCCCTTTGGCTGGTCCTGGTGATGAAAGGCCGCGCCCCCGGGATGGCATGCAGTGCAGGACTGGTTGGCATGGGGAGTGCTCCCGTATGCTGCCGAATCAATGAGGGGAACGAGGGCACCGGTTGCTTTCTGCGCCGGGGTATCCCCCTTTGCATGGCAGTGGAAACAGAGGGCCTGGATCTTCTCCCTTCCCTGCGGCTTATCCGGGTCCACTGCCCCGTGGCAGGCCATGCAGGCCTCGTCTTCTTCAGAAAGGGGCGGCAGTTCGGCGCGTATCGCGTGACAGGCACCGCACTGTCGTTCCCTTGGGGTGCCTGGTTTAAACTTCCCGATTCTGTCTTCCCCCAGGCGGGGTTGACGGTGGACCTTGTGGCACCGGATACAGTAACTGTATTTCTTTGGATCCTGAATTTTTTTCCGGCCGTGTTTTCCCGCTGCCAGATCACCTTCTATCTCATCATGACAAGAGAAACACATTTCCGGAGAAAAGAAATCACCCCGTCCCTTGTTCACCTCCGAAGGATCCGGGTGCAAGGCCTTATCGGCTATGTCCCCGTGACAATCCTGACATGATGTCTGGCCGTGGGCGGATACATGGTATTCCTTTGGCTCAATAAGCCAGGAGCCGCTGGCCCGACACTGCGGACCGATCAGGAGCAAAAACAAGGAAAACAGGAAAACCACCAGGGACCTTCTTCCTGTTTTCCTTCTATTCACATGCACCAGCACATGGAAAACCTGGTTCCACAAGTACTTCACCCCCGTGCGCTATCCGATGGTAGCCGCACCGAAAAAGGCCCTGGGCACCCAGAGAATAATGTTCGGGACCAGGATGCAGAGGATCAGTCCAACCCACTGGAGGCAGATGAACGGTATCACCCCCTTATAGATATGGACGATCGTCATTTCAGGCGGTGCAATCCCCCGGAGGTAGAACAGGGAGTACCCGAAAGGCGGCGTCAAAAAGGCCATCTGCAGGTTGACGCATATGAGCGTTGCAAACCACAGGGGGTTAAATCCAAGTTCCGCAGCAATAGGCGTAAAAATGGGGATGACAATCAAAAGGATTCCCAGCCAATCAATAAACATCCCCAGGAAGAAGACCGTACCCATCATGATGAAAAGAACCACATACGGGCTTACCTGCATCCCCAGAAGGATGCTGCTGATGGCATCCCCTCCCCCAAGCCCCATGAAGACGGCCTGAAAGGCATTTCCGCCCAGGAACAGGGTCATGACCATGGCCGTCGTCAACAGCGTGGAGTTACATGCATCCGTCGTTGCCTTCCAGGTCAACTTTCCGTAGCCGAGTGCAAGAAGAAAGGCCCCGGTTGCGCCCAAACCGGCTGCCTCCGTCGGCGTGGCAATCCCCGCCACAATACTCCCCAGTACAATTATTATCAGGAACGCAGGTGGGACGAGGGAAGTCAATATCATCCTGATCTTCTGCAGCCAGGTGTAGATCCTTTCCTCTTTTGGAAGCGGCGGTCCCAGAGAAGGATTGATGCCGCATCGAATGGAAATGTACGTCAAGTACAGAAGAGAAAGGAGGACTCCGGGTGAGATCGCTGCGGCAAAGAGCTGTCCCACGGACATCCCTGCCAGGCTGCCGTACACTACCAGCATGATACTCGGCGGAATAATGATGCCCAGGGTCCCGCCTGCACAGATCGAGCCTGCAATCAGGGGAATATGGTAGCCCCTTTTCATGAGCGCAGGAACAGCCAAGAGGCCTATTGCCACTTCAGTAGCGCCGACCACCCCTGCGGAGGCCGCAAAGACGGTACACACAATGACGACTGCAAGGGCCAGACCGCCCCTGATTGGCCCAAGGATAACGTGCATGGTGTGAAAGAGACTCTCAGCAATGCCGGATGCATCCAGCATCTGGGCCATGAATATGAAAAGCGGCACCGCCACCAGGACATAATCATCCATCACCCCGTAACACCTGTTTGCGAAAAGACCGAAGACCACCTCGGGGGACCCACCCCATCCAATCAGGCCAAAAACCAGGGCAAGAACACCGAGGGAAAAGGCCAGAGGATGACCCAGGAAGAGAGTGATAAACAGTGTCCCAAACATGATAAGGGCTAAGGTGTCAGGATTCATATGTCTTCCCCCTTAAGTTTGTAAATGTCACGAATAAAGGTAGCAACTCCTTGAATGAATAGCATGATCATGGCAACGGGCATGACTGTCTTGTAAGGATAGAGCGGCGGTTTCCAGGCACTCCAGCTATGCTCTCCGATGGCCCATGAATGCCCTGCATATTCTATTGAGGCATAGCTCAAGGCACCCACAAACGGCGCAAAGATGAACAGAAATGTGAATATACGAAGCCAAAGTTGAACCTTTTCCGGGAGCGCCGTTACTATCACATCGATGCGTACATGGCGATCATAGAGATAGGCGACTGCCATACCGAGCATGAAGTGAGCGCCATATAAATATACCGTCATTTCAAACCCCCATCTGGTAGGGGCATGAAATACCTTCCTTGCAATGACCTCATACATGACTACGAAGATCATAGGCAAGATCAGCAGGGCAAACCATTTCCCTGTAAATGCTGTAAAGGCATCCACTGCGTGGACGAATTTTTTCATGATTCGCTCCATTGATTTGCATGCCCATCCGTGGGCACGATGATGACTTCCAAGGAAGTCGTTTTCATTTCGGCGAGGCATCGTTGAGCAGGTAAACGGGATGTTCCAGAAGCTACGCTCCCTCTGTCGTCCATCTCCTCCAAGGTGTTTAGAAAGCATCTGAAAAAGAGTGTCAGGTTCGGCCGAATACCTCTATCGCCTTCGTTGCTCATAGGACGCCGCTTGCGGCATAAACCAGCTTCCAACGAAGTCATAATTACTTCTGTGCCCCTGAAAACATAATCCCCAGGGGCACAGGATCATATCATCTGTTTTATTGCAGGTGTTTCCCATTAATATAATCTTTGTATGGCCAAGGTGCGACGCCACCCCTCAGGTTACGCCACTGGGCGAAATCCCTCTTGAACTGTTCCTGGGAGCCCAGCACTTTCTTGACATCCGGGTATTTGTTCTTCACTTCTTCGAGGTACTCATGGGTGGTCTTCGCAAACTGGGTCATGGTGGCATCGTCCATCTTCACATATTCCACCTTCTCGCCCATCATCTGAAGCGCCTTGATATTCAGTTGTTCCATCCAGGCCCATGACCACAACTGGGTCTCTTTGGCACAGAGCTTTATGATCTCCTGGAGGTCTTCCGGCAGGGAATCATACTTTTTCTTGTTAAACACCAAGTCAAACTGGCAGGAAGGCTGATGCACGCCCGGCTCAATCACGTATTTGGTGATCTCGTGGAAGCCCATTGGGTAATTGACTGCAGGGCAACTGAACTCACAGGCGTCAATCACGCCGCGCTCCAGTGCAAGATAGATCTCGCTTCCCGGGAGCGGGGTGACGGAAGCGCCGAGTCGGGTCAGGATATCCATGTACCAGCCGGGCGTCCTGATCTTCATGCCCTTAAAGTCTTCCATCTTGGTGGCACGTTTGTTGGAATAAAGCCCCAGCTCCTGACCGGCATTTCCGCCGGGGAAAGCTACCATGCCATAGCGGTTATAGAGTTCATTCAGCATGTCTGCTCCGCCCCGCTCGTACAGCCAGATATTGTAACCTTCTGCATCAAGGCCAAACGGCACCGATGCGAAGGCCACGAACGCCTCGTTCCTGCCCTTCCAGTATCCCGGCCAGGAATGGAAACAATCCAGCGTCCCCTTGGCTGTGGCATCGAAGATCTCCATGGCCGGAACAATGGAACCTGTGGAGTAGACTTTTATTACCAGTCTACCGCCGCTCGCCGCCCTTACGCTGTCTGCAAAATGGATAGAAATATCATGGAAAAGCAACCCGCCCCAGGGGTCACTCATGCGCAAGTGATAGGTTTTTTTGGATGTCTGGAACTTTTTGTGTTTCCATGCGATCGCGCGTTGGTCTTCACCGAATTTCACGAATTTTTTCTTCGCAAATGAGTTCGCCGGTGCTGATAGGGTAAAGGCAACAGCTACCAGCAGCACCAGAATGGCCAATCCAATTTTTTTCATCATCCTGCCTCCTTTGTAAATGGGTTGAAATCAAGCTCAAAACCACAATAACACCTTGAAACAAATGACTGTTATATCACCTCCTCCCTATTGGATATTCGAACGAAGATCCTCCAATCTCCTCTTGAGATAATACATACCGTTTTCCGTCTTCCCCAAAACCCCATCGTGAATCAAGGATTCCAGGGCTCGGGGTTTATAATCCCGTATCCCCACCTTGAAAAGCTCCTTCTTGCCATAGGGGAGTTCGACCGCACTTTCCGGATCCAGCGCCTTCCTCTTTTCAAGATCCCGGATGATGAAAAGCGACGCTCTACGTATCCGCCAGGTTATCCCGTAGCGCGTGAGGATATAGACCCCTACCAGGAAGAAGATAGCGAGTATGATCTGCATGTTTTCTGACACTACCGGACCCTTCCCACAACATAAGGCCCGTCAGGGACCACTACTGACCGGTTATCCTCTTTCAGCAGCCTGTCAATAGTGCCCTGCAGGTCATCCACTTTTGTGACTCCCATCTTTGTCGCATCTTCAGCAGTCAGGCCTGAAGAATATATATACACCTTCCCGGCGTGCTCCAATACCTGATAGATATTCTGCGCACACCACTGATCAATGACAAAATCGCTTGGATCACAGTACCCGCTGAAGAATTCCTCCGGGGAACAGACCGTTCGCAGGATTCCGCAAAATTCCGGACTCCCAAGTCCTTCGCGGCACTCGCAGGCCACCACGATGGTCCCTCCTTTTTCAAGGATATCCATGGCGCAGATGAGGGCCTTGCTGATCTGGTAAAAGGTGGCATCCAGGGGGTACCCGCCCCCGGAAGTGATCACGAGATCAACCCGTTCGTCCAGTTCCACAACGGAATGTCCCCGAACCAATCGACAGCCGGCAAGATGGGCCTTGTCGTAATGGCCGGCAAAGACTCCGGCAATCTCCCTTTCCCTGTTGATGACCACGTTGAGGATAAAATCTACGCCTGCCAGTTCGGCAACACGAACCCCGTATTCATGAAAGGGATTTCCCTCCAGGAGACAGTTGGTGACGTTGGAGTGGTCGATCATCTCATAGGAATGCATGAATTTCATGGTTCCGAAGCTTGAAATACCCGGCAGGATGGCCTTACGTCCTCCGGAATAACCCGCATAAAAGTGAGGCTCGATCAGTCCGGTCAAGATTTTCAGGTCCGCATCGAGATAGTGCCGGTTGATCTCAATAGCCGCCCCGTCTATTTCATCTATCTTCCGGTACTCCTCGGACTTCCGGCAGTAATGGTTCACAATCCGATAGTTGTTCACGATATCCCGACCAACCAAGTATTCCAGCTCCTCTCCCAGGTTGGGCCGGTGCATGCCCGTGGCAATGAGGATGGTGATTTTTTCTCTTGGAATACCGCTTTGCACCAGTATCCTGAGCAGGGGAGGAAGGAGGGTCTTGTTGGGGACAGGGCGGGTGATATCGGAGACGACGATACAGGCGTTCTTCTTCCCTCGGGCCAATTCGGCGAGGGGAGGGCTCCCGATGGGGTGAGCCAGGGCCTCCTGAACTGATGCCAATGGATCTTCTACGGGATCAAGGGCCTTCATTTCCAGGAGATTCACAGACCCCGGGAGATCCAGATCCACCGTTTTTTCACCATAGAGCAAATGAGCCTTCATTTGTCCGCCTCTATTGGAGGGTTCATCAAAATCAAATAAACAGAGCCGGTTTCAAAACGCCCCCTTTTCCCCAATCTCTGCGTCAAACTCAAATTTTAATCCTCGAAATATCCAATATATTCCTGTGGTTAAAATCATCGTCTTCCTTGACCTTGGACAAAATTGAACGTTTTGAAACTGGCTCAACAGGCTGTTTTTCAGGAAAGAAACACTTTGGCAAACTGGTCATACCAATATCCAAATGTAGGAAAGTTGTCAAGAAAAAAGTGAAGCTTTATGGATAAAATCCCTTGCACTTCATGAATAGAAGTGGTATTACCAGCTTAGGTAAAAGCCTGCCACCAGGAGAGCGTCATGTTTCGCAAGATATCCCCCAAGAAAATTTCCGATGAGATCATTGAACAATTCAAGAGACTCTTGAGCACCGGGGATCTCAAGCCGGGTGATGAACTGCCCTCCGAGAGAGACTTGGCCGAATCCATAGGCGTCAGCAGGCCGCCGCTTCGCGAAGCACTCAATGCCCTGCAGGCCATGGGCTTCATTGAAATCAAGCCGAGAAGCAGGATCATTGTCAAATCTCTGACCGAAAAACCCGTTGAAGATCCCTTGAGTCTGCTCATCGCTCATGACCCGGAAAAGTTCTTTGAACTCCTGGATATCCGAAGGGCCATGGAAGGCTGGGCCGCCTTTAATGCGGCAAAAAGGGCAAAGGAATCAGACATCAAGCGGCTCGAAGATATCATCGCCCTGGACCAGGAAAATCTCAGGGAGAACAGGGACGATGCGAAGACCGATGCAGACTTCCATATCGGCATATCCCTTGCCAGCCACAATACCGTCCTGTCCCACCTCACCGCCTCCTGCTACCATATTTTGTGGAACTCCCAAAAGGTAACCCGGGAGCAAATCTTCAAGAAGAAAAAAAACAAACGGCTCATCGCCGGGCAGCACCTCAGGATTTTTCAGGCTATCAGGAACAGGGATGCGGAGCGCGCAAGCAGAGAAGCCAGGCAGCACATCGACTTTGTTGAAACCGAGCTGAGGGAACTCATGGCTTCAGACACCCCTTCCGATTGATTCCATCCCCTCATGTGTGTTTGGAAAGCACATGAACAAATTGTCGGGCTCGGTTCCACTATGTTGCCAATAGATTGGCGCTCGCGGCATAAACCAGCCTTCTACGAAGTCATCCTTTCTTCATTTCCGCATACGTCAGCACCATCCCGCCGTCAAAGAGGAGATCCCCGCCGATGAGATACCTGGCAAAACGGGAAAAGCCCAGGACAAAGAGATTCCCCACCTCTATGGGTGTCATCATCTCCTTGATACGGGAACTCCCCATCATGACGTCCCGAACGACTTCATCCGGCGTAATACCCCGCTGCTCGGCCTGGGCCGGGATCTGTTTCAGGGCCAGGGCCGTTTTTACGAAGCCGGTGCTCACCGAAAAGGCTCGGATCTCTCCCTCCCCTTCTGCGGCAATGGACTGGGCAAGTGCGCGCAACCCGAACTTGGTGATATTGTACACGGGTTTATTGAGCGTGCAGATATGGGCATGCACTGAAGCCATATTCCCGATGGCGCCGGTCCCGTCCGCGCTCTTCTTCATATGGGGAATGGTCAGCTTTGACAGGAAAAACGGCGCGCGGAGCATGAGCCGCATCATGTAATCATATTTTTCCATGGGGAAGTTTGCAACGGAGTCGATATGCTGAATGCCCGCAATGTTTGCCACGTACTTGATGCTTCCCAGTTTGGCTGCCTCTTCCACGGCCTTTTCAACCTGCTCGTCCGAACAGAGATCGGTCTTGAGAAAAATCATCTGACCACCCATTGCGCGGGCCATTTGCTGGGTCGCCTTGCCGCCCTCTTCATCCACATCCAGGCCCACAGTCATGAGGCCGTTTGCCGCGGCAGCCACGGCCGTAGCCCTCCCTATTCCGCCAGACGCTCCGGTTACGATGCAGACATTCCCGGGATTAAAGTGATCGTCTTCCAGAATAAGTATCTCCTTTTTCTTGATTTCCGGTTCATTGATGTCCATTTTCCCCGCTCCTTATGATTTCACTGTTTCTCACCATAGGACTTCCGCCATCTTTACATCATAAAGCAAATTAGGGGCCATCCGCCGCTTATCCTTTCCAGGTCTTGCCTGTTTGCCGCGGCCCCCTGATGGATCAACACTTTGGAGGGACAATGAATCTCAACCGCGGGATTTTTCCCTGGACTAACCAGCCCTTTTTATGTATCTAGAGTTGTATCAACCAGGCTACATGTCGACCTTTTGCTACGGGAGGGATCATGTCTATTCCGGATACTACAGCCGATGGAACAGATGAAAAGAGACATGGAGCAGGCGCCATTGATCTCAAAGGGGCAGACGACCTCCATCATCAACTGGAGTCGTTCCGGTTGATCTTCGACAGCATCTACAATGGCTGCATGGTAACCGATGCCAACGGGTACATCACCCACTTCAATAAGCCCTACGGCCGTTTTCTGAGACTCGACCCCGAGGCCCAGATCGGAAAACATGCTACAGAAGTGGTTGAAAATACCAGGATGCATATCGTGGCAGAGACCGGGAAGGCCGAAATCAACCAGTCGCACCGAATCAAGGGCCAGGACATGGTGGTGCAGCGTATTCCCATCTTGAAAAACGGAAAAGTTGTGGCCGTATTCGGCCAGGTCATGTTCAAAGATGTAAAAGATGTAAGGAAACTCGCCGAGGAACTCTCTCTTCTGGAATCAAAGGTGGAACTCTATGAAAAGGAACTCATGTCGCTCCGTTCTACCCGTTATACACTGGAGAGCATCTTAGGCCGCAGCAGTGTGATAATGTCTCTGAAGAGGGCGGCCCTCAGGGCTGCGGCGACCCAGTACCCAGTCCTCATTTCCGGAGAGAGCGGGACGGGCAAGGAGATCTTTGCCCAGGCCATTCATCATGCCAGCCCCCGAAATCTCTACCCCTTTGTCCGCATCAACTGTTCGGCCATCCCGAAAGACCTCATGGAATCCGAACTTTTCGGCTATGACAAAGGGGCCTTTACCGGCGCCAGGGCCGCCGGCAAGCCGGGGAAATTCGAACTGGCCCACCGGGGAACCATATTTCTTGATGAAATCGGGGACCTCCCCTGCGAGATGCAACCCAAGCTCTTGCGGGTGCTGGAGGAAAAGGAGTTTGAGCGGGTGGGAGGGACAGCCCTTATCCGGTCGGATTTCAGGCTCATATCGGCCACGAACCAGAACCTGGAAGCCATGCTGGCCGACCGCCGTTTCAGGAAGGACCTCTTTTACCGGCTGAACGTGATCCCCCTTCACATTCCACCCTTGCGGGAACGAAAAGAAGACATCATTCCCCTCTGCCGGCATATGCTCAAGGAAATGGCCGGGGAGGCCGCCATACCTAAGATCGAGATGGACAAAGAGGCTGAAAACGGCCTTTTGAACCATCACTGGCCGGGAAATGTCAGGGAACTCATGAATGTCCTGGAAAGGGTCCTTTCCTCTCTGGAAGGGGATACCATAGGCCTACCGGATCTTCCGTTCTATCTGCATGGTGGGGGCAAGAGCAGCGGCTCCGGGCTTGCGAATCTGAGGGCCGTTCAGTCCGATGCGGAAAAGGAGGCCATCCGCCATGCCCTGAAATCAACCCGCCATAACAAGGCAAAGGCCGCCCGGATGTTGGGCATCCACCGGACGCTCCTCTACAAGAAGATGAAAAAATACGGCCTGCCCCTCGACTCTGATCTGTAGCCATTTTCCTACCGGTTCTGCCGTACAACGCTTTCAGATGGTGGATTTAGGCTGAAGACCGCTTTTTGACAAGTGTAGCCAGAGCATTTAGATTTTGAAAGAATACTGGAAATAACGAACTACAGCCGCAGCACGAGCTGCAGAAAGTTCCCAGTAGGTGCGATATTTGTACCGGAAGTCTTTGGAAATAGGAACGTTATCTGTATGTCCTATAACCCGGATCTTCTTGTCGTGAACAGACTTCGGTGTTCACCCCAATTTACCTAGTTTCCATCTATAAATGGCCTCTTTCCGCAATCTCGGCGTCAATCCGCCAGAGGCGGACAAGTCTGCGGGATCATTTGTGCGGCGTACTACAGTATGCCTCCGCGCAATCCCTTGATTTCCTAAAGCTTGCGCAAAATTCTCATTTCTGGATTGGGAACTCAGCAGTGCCCAAAATGCATTTGTGGATGGGCAATACTTATGATCTAGTCATTGTTATTACCCTGATTCCTTGTGTTGATATGGTATTCCTAATGGACACCCGTCAGTCCAGTGTGGTATAGACTTTGCAATCGTATTCGTGTGCCTGTTGAAGTTGTGATTGGCCTAGTCGTTTTGCATCACTGTCGGAAAGGAGCTGAAGTTCATGCCGGAATCATTTATGACGTTGTTCCCCCATGCTCTCAACACCCTTGAAGCCACCAAAGTACCGGTTCAAATGAGTGCAGACCTTGCTGAGGCGGCAATTCAATCTTGTTCCATGGCCTTTGGCCTCACCAGAAATACATACGAACTGAGCTGCCGGCTGATGAAAGACTTTCTGCCATTGTTTGTTCCCCGGCTCAATGGATCATGGAGTCAACTCTTTGACATGTGTCATGAAGGGACTGACAGTTTTGTTTCCTCGGTTGAAAAAACCGTGCTGGACAGCCTGGGATGCTTCCGTCAAAGAAGGCAAGGGGAACTGGAATTCATCAACCTCTTCACCGAAGAGCCCCCTTTGCAGGACTGGAGCGTTGAATATGATGACACCAACATACTCCTGGATTTGCCGGGTCTCAGGCTCATAGACATATCATTGGACGTAAAGCACAAGATCCGGAACTACGGGGTTGTCTTTGCCCCGCGTGCGGGACACCATTCCAATATCGCAGAACGGGTGGCCCTTTATATGCGAGATCACGGCATCACCCGCATGGCTATTGTAGAGCAGAAATGCGCTGATGACATCCCGCTCTATGTAGACGGGAAGAGACACCGTGAAGATTTTGATGGTCAGGTGGATCAGTACAAGGCGGTATTGGAGCATTTAAGAGGTCTGACAGGATATCCCCTCCACCTGGTCGCCATCTGCCAGCCTGGGCCCCTCCTCATGACCACCTTGATCCTGAATCCTCACCTTGCCAAGACATTCGGATCGGCCGGAGCTCCCATGCACACCGAAGGAGAAAAGGGATACCTGACGGATTTTGCACGTATGGTGGGAGAGAAATATATCGATAGGCTCATCAGTTTTTTTGGTCATACCGTATCGAAGGGCCACGAAGGTGCGGGAAGAGAAAGCTATGATGGCAGGCTGCAGGTACTTGGCTTTTATTTTTTGGGGTTGGATCAGCATATCAAAAACATGGAGGCCCTTCTGTCCGACTTGAAACAGGGTAATGAGGGCAGCGCTGACCGTCAGAAGTCCTTCTATCAATGGTACAATTTTGTGCAGCACAGCCCGGCAGGCTTTATCCGTGACACCTATAAGAAGATCTTCATTCGAAATGAGCTGATTAGGGGCGACCTGATGATCAGAGGAAAAAAGGTCAGCATCAAAGACTATCCCGGCAGTGTCCCCATATGGGCATTGGGTGGCACAAGAGACGAGATTGCGCCTCCCCTCCAGGCAACCGGGCATATGGCATTGATCAAATCCGTCCCGCCGGAGGATAAACTCACCCTCCTATGTAATGCGGGCCACATGGGCATTTTTCGATCCTCCAAGATCTTGAAGGACTATTATGCCAAGATTGTGGACTTTATCCTTGCCCACAGTGACCGGACAAAAAAATAAGTTTCAGCGCGCCTTTTCCTCCTTTTTTCCATTGGATCCCGACCCATCCGGCTCTCCGAAAAACGTTTGAAAAGGCGTCATGGCTGTCATCATCTTTTGGGTTGTACCGGAAATATCCATACCCAGGTCAAGCCATTTTTTGAATTGTTCGTCTACCGTGCTCTTATATGTAATGTAGCCATTGATTGTCTGTTCAAGATATTTTTCAAAAAACTCCTCAAGGACATTTTCCCCATACTGAATGAACAGGTGCAGGAGAGATACCGGTAACAAGACATTCTTTTTCCTGGCCTCTTCAAGCACAATCTGGGTAAGGATAAAACCAGTCACGTCCTCTCCCGTCTTTGCGTCCATAACCTCCACCTGTCGCCCTTGCCTGACCATTTCCGCCACCTCGTCAAGGGTCACATAGCTACTCTTTTCGGTATCGTACAGCCGCCTGTTGGCATATTTCTTCAGAAGGACTTTTTCCGCCATTTTTCCCAATCTCCATTGTTGTTATCCATGTTATCTTGCACAATTGATAATTGCATAATATTTACTCTTATCATTGGAATGGCAATAAATCAATCTAAAAATAAGTAGTTATATAGCCCGCTCAAAGGCAAACGGTTTCTTCTGGTTGATTATTTGTTTGTTGCATTGCACCATTTTTTTCTTGACAATCCCGGAAAAACCGCTATAATTCTATTATCATTGATCTGGGTAAGGATAGATTTCCCAAACAAAACAACGGGGGTATATAGTATGGAGACTGAAAAATTGACAGAGCAGATCATCGACTTTCACAGGGCCACATTTGACACCGGCTTCGATGCGATGGCGATGCTGCAGGCGCAAACGGAAAAAACGTTCCAGACATCTTTGGAACAGACCTTCTGGCTCCCTGAGGAAGGAAGAAAAATGATTGATGAATGGCTGGAATCGTATAAAAGGGGGCGGGATGATTTCAAAAAGGCCGTGGATGAGAACTTTCAGAAGATCAATTTGGAGGGTGAAGGGGCCGGAGCGATGGAAGAAATGATCACTCAGGTGCAGAGAGATATTGATCTCATGGGGTCAAGACTTGCTGCGCTTGAGAAGCGGGACTGGCCGCAGGAAGTGGTCAATACCCTCTTGAAAAAGGGGACCTTGACAATGAAAGAAGATCTCAAACCCTTGAAGAAGGCCCTCAATGACATAGAAAAGGTGATGCCCGCTGCCGCTGAACTCGGAAAGATCAAAAAGTCCGTAGACCAGACAGACGCAAAGTTGAATGGGATAGTGAAAGAGATGACCGAAATCAAGAAACTTCTGCAGGATGTTGGGCCAAGACTGAGATCCGTGTCAGAGACTGAAAAGATAGTGAAAAAAGCCGGACCCGGGGACTCAAATAAAACTGCTTGATACAGATTTTTTGCAGAATTTCAAAGTAGTACAGTATGAATGCACCCTGGAGGCAACATCCGGGGATATGATAAAAACACCTTAAATCTAAAATAGTTAGGAGGATGAAAAATGGAACAAACAACAATTCTGAAACAGATGATGAACTTCAACAAAGCAGCATTTGACAATGTCTATAATGCCATGGCAATGCTCCAGGATCAGACGGAAAAGATAGCAAATACGTCCATGGAACAGGCAACATGGATCCCGGAAGAGGGGAAAAAGTTCGCTGATGAGTGGACCAAGGCATTCAGGCAGGGATGCGAAGATTTTAAGAACGCGGTTGATGATAATTTCAAGAAAGCCGAGGATTTTTTTACTGGACCCGAGAAGGCCAAAAAGGCTGAAACCAAAAAGTGATGACTTCGTAAAAAGCTAATTTATACTACAAGCGGCAGCCTATGAGCAACGAAGTTGAGCCGAACCTGAGACTCTTTTTCAGACCCTTTCTAAACACTTCGCAGGGAATGGACGCCAATTTGGGGTTTAGCGAAAATTCATAGAAGCGCGTGGGGTTTGGAGACGTAAACCCCAAATAGTCGTCCATATCGGCGTTGGTTGTCAAGTGCACTATGAGAAAGGGTCTGAA
>JBAPTR010000004.1:0-31535 GCA_049282265.1 Desulfatiglandaceae bacterium
CCACGTCTTCAGTATTGGTGCCGGGGCCAAACAGTTCCGCAATTCCAGATTCTTTGAGTGCGGGGATATCTTCGTCAGGGATAATCCCGCCCCCTATAACCAGGACATCATCAATCCCTTTTTCCCGCAGGAGGGCCATTACTTTCGGGAAATGGTAATCATGCGCACCGGACAGTATGCTCATGGCAATGACATCCACATCTTCCTGCACAGCGGCCTCCACAATCTGCGCGGGTGTCTGCCTAAGCCCGGTATAGACCACCTCCATCCCGGCGTCCATCAGCGCGCTTGCCAGCACCTTTATTCCCCGGTCATGTCCATCCAGACCGGGTTTTGCCGCCAGTACCCGTATCTTTTTTCCGCTTTTCATGCCGACCTCCCTACCCTACCGTTGACGCGGCCCTGTACTCTCCAAAAACCTCCCGCAACATGCTGCAAATTTCTCCCAGCGTGGCGTAGGTCTTTACCGCCTCCAACAGGAGAGGCATCAGATTTTCATTGCCTTCCGCTCCGGCCCTGAGTTTCGACAGGGCCTTTTCCACGGCCGGCGCATCCCGATCCGACCTCAGTTTTTCCAACCTCGCCACCTGGTCCGTTCGAACAGCAGGATTCACGCGTAGGAGATTGGTCGGTCTTTCCTCTTCCACCTGAAAGCGATTGAGGCCGACGACAACCCTTTCGCCCCTTTCGATCTCACGCTGATACCTGTACGCACTTTCCTGTATTTCCCGCTGTATGAATCCTTTTTCAATGGCCTGGACAGCCCCCCCCATCCCGTCGATCTTTTCTATGTATGCTTCGGCCCTTTCATAAATCTCCTTTGTAAGGGCCTCCAGGTAATAGGAACCCCCAAAGGGATCTACCGTGTCCGTCACACCGCTCTCATAGGCGATCAACTGCTGGGTCCGGAGCGCGATTTGAACCGCCTCCTCCGAGGGAAGGCAAAGGGCCTCGTCCATGGAATTGGTATGCAGGGATTGTGTCCCGCCCAGCACTGCTGCCAGGGCCTGGAAGGCCACCCGCACAATGTTGTTTTTGGGTTGCTGGGCCGTCAATGTGCAACCTGCGGTCTGGGTGTGAAAACGGATCATCATGGACTTGGGATTCTTAGCGTTGAACCGTTCCTTCATTATTTTGGCCCACAAACGTCTTGCGGCCCTGTACTTGGCGATCTCTTCAAGAAAATCAAGATGCGCATTGAAAAAAAAGGAAAGCCTTGGTCCGAATTCATCTACCTCCAGCCCTGCCTTGACGGCCGCATCCACATAAGCAATTCCATTGGCCAGGGTGAAGGCCACTTCCTGGACCGCCGTGGAGCCTGCCTCACGAATGTGGTAGCCACTGATGCTGATCGTATTCCAGAGAGGAACCTGTTCTGCACAGAATGATAGGATATCCGTTATAATCCTCATGGAGGGCTGGGGAGGAAAAATATAGGTTCCACGTGAGGAATACTCCTTGAGGATGTCATTCTGGATCGTGCCCCTGAGTTTCTCCGAGGAGACACCCTGCTTCTCCGCCACGGCCATGTACATGGCAAGCAGCACCGCAGCAGGGGCGTTGATGGTCATGGAAGTACTCACCTTGTCCAGGGGTATCCCATGAAAAAGAGCCTCCATATCCTCCAATGAATCAATGGCAACCCCCACCTTTCCCACCTCGCCGATGGCCATTTCGTGGTCCGAGTCATACCCGATCTGGGTGGGGAGGTCAAAGGCCACGGAAAGGCCCGTCTGGCCCTGGTCCAGGAGGAATTTGTACCTTCGGTTGGATTCTTCCGCGGTGGCAAATCCGGCGTACTGGCGCATGGTCCAAAAACGCCCCCGGTACATGGTGGGTTGTACGCCCCTGGTAAAGGGATACTCCCCCGGAAGGCCTGTATCTTTCATGTATTTCATGTCTTTCGTGTCCAGGGGGGTATAGAGCCTTTTCAAAGGAATCCCCGAGGTATTGACAAACCGGTCCTTTCTCTCGGGCCGTTTCCGGAGGTTTTCCTTCACATTTTGCGACCAATGTTCCAGGGCCTCTTCAAGCCCCGAATAAGCCTCATGTTCCACCATTTTTCATCCTCCCGGTGTATCTTGAAAGCGTATGATGATGCACTCGCCGTTGATCAGGCGGATTTGTCTCTCCCGTGCCGGGTTACATTAACCATAATTTTATGCTCATGACTCTGTCAAACCTTTTTTGAGGTACAATGCTTTTCACCTTGACAGGGGCTGACAGCTGTATTATAGCTGCAATCCACTATTATTTCTATATTTCTGCCGCTGACTGGAATTCCGGCCCGCAGGGTCAAAATTCAATTTGGATCGAGGGAGAATGCGAGAATGACGTTCAATGAAATTTTGGATATGCTGTATGGGATCATGCATACGACCGGGGTCTACAATTTTGACCCGAAGGTCATTGTCATGTGGGCGATTGCCTCCGCGTTCATCTACCTGGCCATCGTCAAGAAATTCGAGCCGCTCCTCTTGCTTCCCATAGGATTCGGGATCTTCATAGTCAATTTTCCCCTTGTCCCCTTGATGGGATACGTCCACGGCAGGCCCCAACTTCTCGAGGCCTTCTATCATTACGGACTGGAATGGGAAATTATACCATGTGTGATCTTCCTCGGACTCGGAGCCATGACCGATTTCGGTCCACTCATCGCCAATCCAAAGACTCTTCTCATCGGCGCGGGAGCCCAGCTTGGCGTATTTATCACCTTCACGGGTACGATCCTGGCGGGGTTCACGCTCAAAGAGGCCGCCTCCGTCGGAATCATCGGTGGAGCCGATGGACCCACCACTGTTTACCTGACAACAATGCTGGCTCCTCAACTTCTCGGCGCCAATGCCCTGGCGGCCTATTCCTATATGGCCATGGTACCTCTCATACAACCTCCTATCATGAGACTCCTGACCACGCCCGCGGAACGTAAGATCCGCATGCGGCAACTCAGGCCGGTTTCCAGGAAGGAAAAAATTCTCTTTCCCCTGGTAACGGCAGCCATCATTGCCCTGCTCGTGCCTTCCGTTGTCCCTCTGATGGGCATGTTCATGCTCGGCAACGTCATGAAAGAGAGCGGGGTGGTGGGGAGGCTCACCGAGACCGCCCAGGGCCCTCTCATGAACATCGTGACCATCTTTCTGGGCGTTTCTGTGGGAGCCACCATGTATGCCGATAAGTTCCTGAGCTGGAAACCACTGTTCATTTTCGGGCTGGGCCTGATAGACTTCGGGGTTTGCACGGTCGGCGGGATTCTTACGGCGAAGTTCATGAACCTTTTTCTGAAAGAAAAAATCAATCCGCTCATCGGCTCCGCTGGAGTCTCGGCCGTGCCCATGTCCGCACGCGTATCAGAGTTGGAAGGTCTCAGGGCCGATAAAACCAATCACCTCCTGATGCATGCCATGGGCCCAAACCTTGCAGGAGTGATCGGATCTGCTGCTGCTGCAGGGATGTTCATCGCCATGTTTCATTAGGAATATTTCTGTCGGCAGCGGGTCCGTGAGATCCCTCCGACAGGCTCCATTTAAAGATACGAGATGAAGAGGATGGAAAAATGAAAAAGCTCGTGATTCTTCTGACAACGTTGTTTCTTCTGCTGCCTGCGACGCTGATGGCCGAGGATTTTTTGGGAGCGCCCGTGATGCCGGGCGGCAAGATTCTCCAAAAGACCGGTTCACGTTTGGAGATAAGCGTCCCCAAGACCTATGACCAGGTTTTGGCCTATTACAGGAATGCCCTCAAGAAATTCAAGGATATCAGAATCCGCGATTGGTCGGAAAGCATCCATATTGAAGACGACAGCAACCGCCCCTGGCATTCCATTACCATTTCCAAACAGGCTGGAAATGAGACTCAGATAACCATCATCAAGGACAACTGGACCTGGATCGTAGGGACACTCATTCTCAGGTTTGTCGGCGTCTTTGTGGTGCTCATGATCCTTTTTGTCGGCATGAAGTGCTCCGGTTATATCATTTCCAGGTCGGTCGCAAGACTTGAGGACAAGAAAGCGGCAGTCAAGACCTAGCTCGTGCCCTGATCAATACCCTTCCCGCAGTGGATAGAACAAAAAAACCCTTCCTCAATTGTCATTAGAGGAAGGGTTTTTTTACGAATTTGAGAGAGGAGAACCGGACTTCAAAGGGGAATATTTCCGTGACGCCTTTCAGGGATGGAATCCTTCTTCTGCTTGAGCATGTCGAGGGCCTTAATCAACCGGACCCTCGTGTTTTCCGGAAAGATGATCTGGTCGATATAACCCAGTTCAGCGGCCTTGAACGGGCTGGCAAAATTCCGGCGGTACTCTTCCACCAGCTTTCGCCTGGTCTCACCCGGATCCGCTGACTCGGCAATCTGTTTTTTAAATATAATATTGACGGCCCCTTCCGGCCCCATGACCGCTATTTCGGCAGTGGGATAGGCATAGTTGATGTCCCCGCCGTGGTGCTTGCTGGACATCACGTCATACGCGCCGCCATAGGCCTTTCGGGTGATCACCGTGATCTTGGGCACCGTGGCCTCGCAGTAGGCATAGATGATCTTGGCCCCGTGTTTGATAATCCCGCCGTATTCCTGGTTGACCCCCGGCAGAAATCCGGGGACGTCTACGAAAGTGACCAGCGGGATATTAAAGGCATCACAGGTACGGACAAATCTCGCACACTTCATGGAAGCCTTGATGTCCAGACAGCCTGCCAAGGCCTTGGGTTGATTGGCCACGATGCCGACCACCATCCCGTTCAGCCGCCCAAATCCCACCACCATGTTGGTGGCGTAGTATTTCTGGACTTCAAAGAACGCCTGATTGTCAAGGACGACCTGAATAATGTGCTTTATGTCATAGGGCAACTTGGGATTGGTGGGTACCACCTTGTTGAGGGCCTTGTCAACCCGCCCCGGATCATCCGTGCATGCAACCTCCGGCGGCCTTTCCCGGTAATTCTGGGGCAGGAATTGAAGCAGCTCTTTGACCCTGTCCAGGGCGGCTTCATCGGACTCTTCGGCAAAATGCGCGACCCCACTCCTGGTGTTATGGGTCATAGCCCCACCGAGTTCCTCAGAGCTGACTTCTTCCTGCGTCACCGCCTTGATGACCTGAGGCCCCGTGATAAACATATTGCTGGTCTTTTTGACCATAATGGTAAAATCGGTAAGGGCCGGCGAATAGACGGCCCCTCCTGCACAGGGTCCCATGATTACCGAGATCTGAGGGACAACACCGGATGCCCACACATTGCGCTTGAAGATTTCCCCGTAACTCCCGAGGCTGACGACCCCTTCCTGTATCCTGGCACCCCCCGAGTCATTGAGCCCGATAATCGGGGCGCCGCTCTTCAGGGCCAGGTCCATAATCTTGCAGACCTTTTCACCGAAAGGGCCGCTCAGGGAGCCACCGAATACCGTGAAGTCCTGCGAAAAAACAAAAACCGAGCGGCCGTCAATGGTCCCGTATCCGGTGACCACCCCATCCCCCGGGATCTTTTTCTTTTCCATGCCAAAATCGTGGCATCGATGTACCACGAATTTGTCAATCTCTTCAAAACTGTTCGGGTCAAGGAGATAGTGGATTCTTTCCCGTGCCGTCATCTTCCCCTTGGAGTGCTGATTTTCAACACGCTTGGCGCCACCTCCCAGTTCAGCTTCACGATTTCTTCGACCAAGCTCCTTTATTTTATCTTCAATATCCATTCAGCAATCTCTGAGGCCATTGGATACCCGCCCACGCTGGTCACGTCCATCGGACCATCGCCGTCAGTCATCCGGGGGAAGATCTATTCCATTGCCACGAGGACCGCGTCCGCTTCCACAGCGTCGCCATTTTTGCACCTGATTTCCTTCACAGTTCCCGCATCTACCGCTACAATGGGGAGTTCCATCTTCATGGCCTCCAGAATCACCACCTCATCCCCTTCATTCACGGCGTCACCCACATTGACTTTCACATCGATCACTTTTCCCCCCATAGGGGCGGTAACATCACTCACGTTCCTTACCTCCTGCGTGCAATTAAATTGTTATTCAAGCCCGTCGCCTTATTGTTTTTTTGAAGGACGGGTTCCCCACCGCATCTGCGTGTTTCCAGATGTCTACTGTCATATCATAAGGCATCTGATTTATGTGATAATTTTTGATAAGCCATTCTTATAGCATCCAACCATGACCCCTTGTCAAGAATAATGTTTCTCTCAAGACAACCTGATAAAAAAAGCCTCCCAACCTGTTTTTTGGAGCATTTTTTGCATGACAACTTGAGAGATCATGTCGTAAAGCACGCGTCCGTTCATTTTTTGTCACTTGATCTCAAAATGAGAATTTCCGAATTCTCCTGGTGACGTCGAAGGGCAGGCAATACGCCACAACAGGCCGATTTATTAATATTTCCAGGATGGGAACCTAAACAGAACTAAACAATTCATCTCTTGACAGGGGTGAACAAATTATCTAATCTTGCGCAAGTGGCTCCATTTTATGGCAAATCGAAAAGAAAGCGCGAGCCAAGATTGTCCCTGGGAGGGCTCAAATGCCAGTATACAAGTGGGTGGCAGACACCAGAAAAGGCAGAACCATCAAAGGAGAATTGGAGGCAGCCGACGAAAAGATTGCCCGGCTCCAGTTGAAGAGACGAAATCTGACGGTCAAGAAAATCAAGTTAAAACCCAAAGACCTTTTCGCAAACGTCTCTTTTATGCAACCCAAGGTGACCGCAAAGGATATCGTTATCTTTACCAGGCAGTTTTCGACCATGATAGACGCGGGGCTTCCCCTCGTTCAGGGGCTGACTATCCTTGCGGAACAGGCTGACAACCGCACCTTCCGGCAGATCCTGAAGAAGGTTACCAAGGATGTTGAAGGGGGGTCCACTCTGGCTGAAGCCCTTAAAAAGCACCCGAAGGTCTTTGATAATCTCTTCGTAAACCTGGTGGCAGCCGGTGAGGTGGGCGGTATCCTGGATACGATTTTCCAGCGTCTGGCCAACTACATCGAAAAGGCCCAGAAGCTCAAGTCACGCATTAAAGGGGCCATGGTTTACCCTATCGTGGTCGTTTGTATTGCCGTGATTGTCATTGCCGTCATCCTTATTTTTGTCATTCCGGTCTTTGAAGATCTGTTCGCCGGCGCCGGATCGGCCCTTCCCGTACCCACACAGATAGTGGTCTCCATGAGCCGATTTTTCAAGGGCAATATCCATTATGTTATCGGCGCAGTGATTGTTCTGATCTTCGCCTTCAAGAAATACAGGGGATCTGAAAGAGGACGCAAGCAGACCGACATCATCGCCCTCAAACTGCCGGTATTCGGTCCCTTATTGAAAAAGGTGGCCGTCGCGCGTTTTACCCGGACGCTGGGGACAATGATCAGCAGCGGTGTTCCCATCCTCGACGCACTTGAGGTGGTAGCCAAAACATCAGGCAACGTGGTCCTGGAACAAGTCATCTTCGAGGTGCGTTCAAGTATCGCTGAAGGCCAACCTATCGCTGAACCCCTCTCTGAAACGGATATTTTCCCCAGCATGGTGACACAAATGATCGCGGTGGGCGAAGCAACCGGGGCACTGGACACCATGCTCGAAAAAATCGCGGAATTCTATGAAGACGAGGTGGACACGGCCGTCGAGGCCTTGACCTCCATGTTGGAACCCCTTCTCATGATCTTCCTCGGAGGCGCTATCGGTGGTCTTGTAATTTCCATGTACCTGCCCATATTCAAGATGGCAGCGGCATTCGATTAGCCCGCATTTCTCACCAATAATCTGCTTTGACGGCGGATAGTCCCATGCCTACTGCGTTGCACTCGATAAATGACCTCGGCGTACCTCAAGTACACCTGTGGCCATTTTTCTTCGCTCGCCTTGTATTCGCGGGACTCTCCACCGTCTCGCGACGAAGATCGGTGAGAAATGCGGGTTAGATCTCCCAATATGCCCGAATCTCCTCCAAACATCGTGAGGTCAGAGCTTTTCAAACGTATCCGGACCCTGATGTTTATGAGGATACTCTTTGTCTCCCTCCTCCTGGGGGCTTCCATAGTCATCCAGATCAAGGCAACGCGAATCTATTTCGGTTATATCCAGAATTTCCATTTCTTTCTCCTGGCCGCCGTCTTCCTGCTGACCTTCTTCTACATCGTCATCTTGAGGGTTTCCGAGCGGTTGTTATGGTTTGCCTACCTGCAGCTTCTCCTGGATACCCTTTTTATTACGGCCATTATCTATTCCACGGGTGGAATGGACAGCATCTTCTCATTCCTCTACATCCTGGCCATCATCAGTGCGAGTATCATCCTCTACAAAAGGGGTGCCATTCTCATTGCTTCGGCCAGCAGCATCTTTTACGGATTGCTTCTCGATCTGCAATTCTATGGCTGGGTTCACCCCTTAGGCTCTTACAACACTATTGTTTCCGAGTACCAGCGCGTGCGGCCGCTCTATCTCATCATCGTCAACATGGCTGCTTTTTACCTGGTCGCCTTTCTCGGTTCCTATCTCTCCGAGCAAACCCGAAAGAGCCGTGCTGAACTGAAGGCCAAGCAGATCGACTTCGACCAGCTGGAAGTCCTCAAGGATGCCATTATCAACAGCATAGATTCAGGCCTGGTTGCCCTCGATGACCGGGACAGGGTCATTCTTTTCAACCCGGCGGCCGAGGCCCTCTTCGGCATAGAGCCTTCACATTCACTGGGAATGCCGATCGATCAAATCGTGCCTGTTATCAGCGCTTATCTGTACCGACAGGAGGCATCGCCTGAATTGATGCTCCAGGGGAAGGTACCCTTTGTCGACTTCCCATTTCAAAGCCCCGATCAGACGCCCCGCCACCTCCGTCTCACCGTATCACCGCTGCGATCAGCTTCCAACCTGGAACAGGGCCACATCCTGATTTTTCAGGATATGACGACTACGAAAGAGATCGAACAGGAAATGAAGAAAGTGGAAGGCCTTGCATTGATCGGCGAACTGGCCGCGGGAATCGCCCACGAGATCAGAAATCCCATGGCATCCATCAGCGGCTCCATTCAGTTGATCAGGGGCCGTCTGGAAGATGATGACATCAACAGCCGATTGATGGAAATCGTTCTCAGGGAGATCAAGAGGCTGAACAGGCTTGTGAATGATTTTCTCCTCTTTGCCAGGCCAAAAAAAATAAAGCTGAGAGCGTTTGATTTGGATGAACTTATCATGGAATCGCTTGTGCTTTTTCAAAATAGCCAGCACTGGGATGAGAGAATCCAGGTGTCCACACAGATTTCCGATGGAATCATGCTTGTCTCCGACCCCGAACTTGTCAAGCAGGTGTTATGGAACCTTTTTATCAATGCCTCTGAGGCGATGCCGGACGGGGGTTCGCTGCAAATCCTGGCCCGAAAGGAAAACGGCGGGGAGATCCTTCAGCAAATGTCCGTAAGAATCGAAGTCCGGGACACGGGAAAAGGTTTTGATGATTCGGTCATGCCCCACCTGTTTACGCCCTTCTGGACGACCAAGGAACAGGGTTCAGGGCTCGGTCTCGCCATTGTAAAACGTGTTGTGGACACGCTCCTTGGAAGGGTCTTTGGAGAAAACCTCCCGGAAGGTGGTGCCCAGGTGACCATCCTCCTGCCCTCCCTCTCCCCTGAAATGTCTCCGGCAGAATAAATTCCAGGGTCGGGGGTTGGCAATTCCCGAAGAATCTGCCAATATAAGAGAACAGGAAGCGATGACAAGACTCATTGATCAGAAATGGTTTTCGGACATCAAAAGACCCAGCCGCTACCTGGGGCATGAAATCAATGCCGTCAGGAAAGACCCTGCAATAACGGATGTCACCATTGCCCTCTGTTTTCCGGATGTCTATGACATTGGGATGTCTCACCTGGGGCTGAAAATACTCTACCATATCCTGAACGGCCCACGTTGGCTCGCCGCCGAACGGGTTTTCACCCCATGGGTGGACCTTGAGAAGGCCATGAAGGCATCGGGGTTTCCCCTGACTTCCCTGGAATCTGAGAGGCCCCTGTCCCATTTTGATGTAGTGGGTTTCAGTCTCCAACACGAACTCTGTTATACCAACGTCCTTACCATGCTTAATCTGGCCGGGATTCCCTTCCTGTCCCGAAATAGGAATTCCCGTCATCCACTGATCATCGCCGGCGGCCCGGCCTGCTTCAACCCGGAACCCGTTGCCGAGATATTTGATGCCATAGTCGTTGGAGATGGCGAGGAAGCCACGCTTTCCATTTGCCGCGCTGTACGGGAGTCCAAGAAATCCGATGGGACGAACAGGGAAAACCGCCTCGCCGATCTGAGGCATATCCCCGGCGTCTACATACCCTCCCTGTTCCGGGTGCACTACAAGGACGGCGGGCCCGTGGAGTCAATAGAGCCTCTGGCCCCGGACTACCGGGTGGTCAAAAAGGCCATTGTTCCCGATATAGAGCGCTTTCCCCAGCCCGATTCCCCTGTTATGCCCTTTACCGGAGTGGTCCATGACAGGTTGTCTTTAGAGATTTCAAGAGGCTGTACCCGCGGATGTAGATTCTGCCAGGCCGGGATGATCTATCGTCCGGTAAGGGAACGCCATCCTGAATCTCTGCTCCGCCACGCTGAGAAGGCCCTCAAGAATACCGGTTATGAGGACCTTTCCCTCCTTTCATTGAGTTGCGGAGATTACCGCTGCCTCCAACCGCTGCTCAGGGCGCTCATGGACAAATTCGAGGAGGACCGCGTTGCAGTGAGTCTCCCCTCTCTCAGAATAGACAGCCTGGATCCGGCCTGGATGGAACAAATCAAGCGCGTCAGAAAGACAGGATTCACCCTGGCACCGGAGGCAGGGAATGACCGTTTGAGACGAATCATCAATAAGGGCCTCACCCATGAGGAGATTCTTCGAACAGCCGAACTTGTTTTTGGTGCGGGCTGGAACCTGATCAAACTCTACTTCATGGTCGGTCTTCCGGGGGAGAGAGAAACGGATCTCAAGGATATGGTCTCGCTCGTGAAAGAAGTGGCCCTGATGGGAGGCAAAAGGGGCAGGAGGGCCAAGGTGAATGCCAGTGTGGCCACCTTTGTCCCTAAATCCCACACACCCTTCATGTGGGCCGCCCAGATTTCCGAGAAGGAGGCCTGGGAAAAAATTGAGTTTCTCAGAGGGGCCTTTAGGGGCAATAGTGTCCGCCTGAAGTGGAACAGTCCGGCGTTGAGCTGGCTGGAAGGTGTTTTTTCCAGGGGAGACAGGCGGCTGACATCAGCGCTTATCGAGGCCTGGAGAATGGGGGCGCGGTTCGATGCCTGGGAGGAGCATTTCCAAACAGACCTATGGACGAAGGCCTTTTCCCGGAACGGCATCGACCCCGTATTTTATCTGCACAGGGAGAGGCCTTTGAACGAGGTTTTCCCTTGGGACCCTATTCAATCCGGCGTCACAAAGGCATACTTCAAGAAGGAGTGGAAAAAGGCACAGCGTGAGGCCCCAACCCCGGATTGCAGGGAAGGCTGTCTGGAATGTGGCGTATGCGATCACGAAAAGATAGACCCTGCCCTTGTGACCTCATGGCCTCACGATGCCCCTTTGAAGAAACATTTTCCACAGTCGACTGAAAAGCACAAATATCGTCTGACCTTCAGCAAACCGGGTGAGGCACGCTTCCTGGGCCACCTCGAACTGGTTCGTGTCTTTATCAGGGCCTTCAAGAGGGCGGGGATAAGGCTTGCCTATTCTCAGGGCTTTCATCCCATGCCGAAAATATCCTTTCTGACGGCATTATCCGTCGGAATGGAAAGCCTGGTCGAGACCATGGACATTGAGACCTTGGGAAAAACAGAACCTGACCGCTTCATACCGGCGGTCAACGGACAACTGCCTCTGGGAATTGAAGTGACCGCCGTCGCACCGGTGCTGGAAAAGAAGAAAAAGAACCGTATCAAGGAAAGCCGCTTTCGTGTTACTTTTAAAGGTTTCGCTCCACCAAGGGAGGCCCTGGAGAGTTTTCTGAACGCCGAGAGCTTCCCCGTTATCAAGAAGAGTCCGAAGGGGGAAAAAAAAGTCGACGCGAGGCCGTTGGTACAGTCCATGAAATTGTGTTCCTCCGATACCCTGGCCATGAGTATTTCCCACGGTCCGGGGCCTGAGCTGCGTGCAGGGGAAATTGTAGCCGCCGTTTTTTCACTAAACAAATCACAAATGGCCGGTGTGAGGATTATCAAGACCGGACAGATACTGGAGTGATCTTTTTTTCTGAATTTCAGAGAAAGGATAGGCCCATGTCCAACGACCTTATTATCAATACAAGACCCCATGAGACCCGGGTTGCCCTCGTTGAAAACGGTTCAGTGGTGGAACTTCATATCGAGCGGAAAACAGGCCAGGAACTCATGGGCAACATCTACCGGGGAAGGGTTGCCAGGGTCCTTCCCGGTATGCAGGCCGCTTTTGTGGATATAGAGCTTGACAGGACGGCATTCCTTTATGTTGATGATGTGCACAAAGACATCCTGGGCCTTGAACAGATGATGCTGGAAAGAGGGGATGAAGGGAATGAATCGGAAGACTATGAAGGGGGGGACTCCTCTTCACTGGACAAGATCACCTTTCAAATAGAGGAATTGCTTCACGAAGGCCAGGATATTATGGTTCAGGTCGCCAAAGAGCCCTTGGGAACCAAGGGGGCAAGGGTAACCTCCCACATATCCCTGCCCGGAAGGCATCTGGTATTGATGCCCACCGTCAACCACATCGGCATCTCGCGCAGGATAGAGGACCGGGAGGAAAGAGAAAGGCTGAGAAAAATCATTGAAGAGATAAGGCCCAACAGCTTCGGATTCATTGCCAGGACCGTGAGTGAGGGCGATTCAAGAGAACAACTCAAATCCGAGATGAATTTTCTCCTGAAACTCTGGGACAACATCAGAGAAAAAATGGACAAATCTTCCACCCGCGGCATTCTCCACAAAGACTTGAATATCTCCCTCAGGGCCGTACGGGACCTTTTCACGAGAGAAGTGGACCGACTGATTGTGGATTCCCGCGAAGAATATAATAATATCCTTTCCTTTATCGAAACTTTTGCTTCCGGTCTGAAGTATTCGGTGGATCTCTATGAGGGATCCGATCCCATTTTTGACGCCTATGGCATAGAAATGGAAATCTCGAGGGCCTTGGAAAAAAAGATCTGGTTGAAGTCGGGAGGGTCCATCGTCATAGAAATGACGGAAGCCCTCACCGCCATCGACGTGAATACGGGAAGTTATGTGGGAAAGAGAAACCTGGAAGAAACCATCTTGAAAACCAACCTGGAGGCCCTGAAAGAGATTGCCTATCAGTTGCGCTTCCGCAATATTGGAGGACTGATCGTTATTGACTTCATCGACATGGAAAAAAAATCCAATCGGGAACGCGTGTTCAATGCCTTGAAAGAGGCCATGGGTAGGGACCGCGCCAAGACCAACATACTTCCCATGTCCGACCTTGGCCTCATCGAGATGACCCGGAAAAGGACCAGAGAAAACCTGAACAGGATGTTAAGTGAGCCCTGTTTCTATTGTGAAGGCCGGGGCACACTCAAATCAAACAGGACCACCTGTTATGAAATTTTCAGGGATCTCGAAAGGGAATATGCCGATCTTCCTGACGATGGCCCTGTCTATGTTCTGGTCCACCCGGAGATTGAAAACTGCATGCGAGAGGAGGAGCGGGATTCCGTCATGGATCTCGAAAGGCGCACAAAAAAACGTATCATTGTCATTGCCAAGGAACAATTTCATGTGGAGCAATATGAAATCAGCCTTTGAAACTTGATGACTTCCTGCGAGGTCATCATTTTTCTTTGACATGAATTTTTTCTTTGATATATAGAGGTTGCATATTCTTGACACTACTACTTCGGCACAATGAGGGCAGCGTCACAAATTCCATGACTCGAAAAACGACCATACATCAGATCATACTTGCTCTTGTTGTAACAACCCTCTTTGGGACCCTTTTTTTCGCGGACCTGGGAGTGTTCAAGCGATTCGATCAGGCCTTTTTTGAATGGAATACATCGGTTGTAGGACCGCACACGCCTGTCCCTTCGAAAACTGTTGCGATTCAGCCGGGGCCAAGGGATGGTTCTCGTCCGGGGTCTGAGTATCTGGGGCTGGCCCTTCTGGTTCTCCTGGGGGGGGGGATCATGTCCTTCTTCTCTCCGAGACTCAATGAATCCAGGAGGGTCTACCTTCTCCTAGGCCTCCTCGTGATTTCCATCGGGACGGCATCCTTTTCCGGGCTCCTCTTCAGCGCGCCTTTCCCATTGGCCCTCCTGCTCGCGTCCCTAGCCTCCATCTATCTCGCCCTCACCTTTTACAGGGCCTACACCCTTGGAACGGTCTCCCGGGAATATTTCGATGCGAACAGGGCTCTGGGATTGAACCTTCAGAGGCAGGGGCACCTTGATCAGGCGCTGGAAAGGTTCAAGACCTGCCCCCTCGATAGGGATACCCGGGGACTCCTTTATCAACTGGGACTGGATTTCGAAGAAAGAGGCATGCCGGGGAAGGCCCTTATGGCTTACGAACATATCCGAAACAGTCAATTCAAGGATATCCAAAATCGTATCCGGCAATTAAAATCCAAAAAGTTTCCCGAACTTATTCCGGGAGGCATCCCCTTCAGGCAGGGGGGCCTTTCAGAGTCCCTTATCCAGGCCCGAAAGCAAATTGGACGGTATCAGGTCATGGAGAAATTGGGCAAGGGGACCATGGGCTTGGTCTACAAAGGGCTTGATCCCAAGCTAAACCGGCTTGTCGCCCTCAAGATCATCCGTTTTTCCGATGATTTTGATGAAGAAATGATACAGGAAATTAAAGAGCGCTTCCTGAGGGAAGCGGAAATTGCCGGCAGGCTGTCTCATCCGGGTATCGTGACCATTTATGATGTGGGAGAAGACAGAGATCTGACCTATATGGCCATGGAATGCCTCGAGGGGAACAATCTGACAAAACATTGTTCAAGAGAGAGCAGGCTCCCGTTGACCGCCATCCTGGACGCTATTGCAAAGGTCGCTGATGCCCTTCATTACGCACATCATCAGGGTGTCATCCACAGGGATATCAAACCCGCCAACATCATGCTCCTGAAAGATGGCGGCGTGAAAGTGACGGATTTCGGGATTGCAAAGGCCATCTCCTCATCCAGAACAAAGACCGGTGTCATCCTCGGAACGCCCAATTATATGTCCCCTGAGCAGATCATGGGCCACAGGATCGACGCGCGCACGGACATATTCTCGCTGGGGGTCCTCTTTTTTCAGCTGCTCACCGGTCGGTTGCCATTCCACGGGGATAACTTAAGCGGGTTGCTTTTCCAGATCACACAGGGGAGCCACCAATCCGTCAGGCAAATGGATTCGCGTATCCCCAAGGCCTGCGAGCAGATTATCGACAAGGCCCTTTCCAAGAACCCCGCCGACAGATTCAAGAGTGCCGGGCAGATGGCGAGGTATCTTTCCATGCTGCTTTCAAAAATATTTGAGCTGTCCAAAATCGGCCATGATTCCACCGGCCAATGATTGAACGGAGGCAAATAACGTGTTGATCAGAGCGTCCGGTATTACCGATGTGGGTCTCAAACGGGAAGCGAATGAGGATTGCTTCACCACGGATGATACACTGGGTCTTTATGTGGTGGCAGACGGCATGGGAGGCCACTTGGCCGGAGAAGTTGCCAGCAGTGTGGCTGTGGAACTGATCAAAAAGAGCTTCGCTAAGTGGACGGAATCGGATGCTTCGGAAGAGGCCGTTTTCGGTTTACCGGATCAGGCCCTTTCGAGAAGAGGAAATTATGTACTTGGCAGCATTCGTCTGGCCAACAGGGTCATCCATGAAATGGCCCTCCACTATGATAAATATCATGGTATGGGCACGACCGTGGCCATACTGGCTGTCTTTCAGGGACTCGTCATTTCGGCCAATGTGGGTGACAGCCGTATTTACATGCTCAGGAACGGGCATCTCGAAAGGTTGTCCAAGGATCACACAATCGTCGCCGAACAGGTGGAAATGGGCATTATGGACCCGAAAGATGCTGAAACATCACCTCTAAAACATGTTTTGACCAAGAACCTGGGCTCTTCTGAAACCGTAAATGCTGAGATATTTGAATTCGAACCGGCCAGCGGGGACCGATTTCTCCTCTGTTCGGACGGCCTGACCGATCTCATGGCTGATGAAGAAATCCTGCAAATGATACAGGAAGAAGACAGCCCGGATATTCTCTGCCGAAATTTCGTGGACGAAGCGCTGAAACGGGGAGGACACGACAATACCACCGTGATTTCGATTTTATTATCCGGAATTGAGGCCTCCTCTTATGGCCCTTTGAAAAGATTAGGCATCTTTCTTGCAGATTCCCTAACCGGTGTGCACAAAATATCCAGGAAATTGAAGCCATGAGACCCTATCGTGATTCAAAGGATTCTTGAGGAAGATTGAAATATGGCCAGACTTGTTCTTATGTTCAACAAGCAGGTGATCAAGGAATTCCCTTTTCTAAAGGAAAGCGTGACGATCGGCCGAAAACCCGAAAACGCCATTTCAATTGATAATCTGGCCGTATCCGGTTATCACGCGCGAATCGACAGGACGGGCCCTGACTATATTCTCACCGACCTGCAAAGCACCAACGGCACTTTTGTGAACGATAAGAGAGTCATGTCCCGGAAACTCAGACATGGGGACAATGTCATTGTCGGTAAGCACACGCTTCTCTTCATAGCCGGGGATGATCCAACGGATGCGACGAAATCCATGGATATGGACAGGACCATGATGCTCGACACCGAGAACCAGCGGGAACTCCTGGCCAGGCAGAAAGGGCTCCCTGCCAAGCCTGCAAAACCAAGAAAAATAGGCGTTTTGAGCTTTATTGATGGATCGGACCCAGGAGAGGTCGCCCTGACAAAAAAACTCACCCGACTTGGCAAATCTCCCAACTCCGAAGTGAAGCTCGCGGGCATGTTCATCGGTTCAACGGCAGCCACTATCAGCAAAAGGCCATCGGGATACACGATCACATTCACCGGCGGGTTGGTAAAGCTGAAGGTCAATGGAGAAGTGGTCAAGGGCAATGTGCCCCTGAAGGATTTTGATACTGTGGAACTGGGGGCGCACAAATTCCAGTTTTACCAGAAAGAGACGGACCAACCCTGAACCCGACGGGCCCGTATGAGGCCCTACCCCTTCTTTTGTTTTCTTTTCACTTCAGCAAGGCCTTCCTCAACCTGAACCTTGCTAAATGTCTTGCGGCACTGGGTACACTGGTATCTTTCATCTATGATTTTGTCATAGATGAGGTCGTTTGAGAAATTGACGCCGTGGAACAGGAGAGAAAAATTGTAGACCAGTTTGAAATCTTTGTTGTTGCAGCTGTCACAAACAAAAAACTCCCGGATAGAATTCATTGAGTTGTCCTCCAGAGCACCAATAATCCCCACACATTCCCGGCCCTGCACAAGAGCAACGGCCTGAAGATGTTCGTAAGAAAATATACGTTCACAGGTTTCGGATTCACCCTGTCAGCTTAACAATGAGGGGGATACAGCAGGATTGCCAACCTTGAACCGTGAACTGTTTTACAAAAATGGAGCCACCGTGCGGAGTCGAACCGCAGACATCCTCATTACGAGTGAGGTGCTCTACCATCTGAGCTACGGTGGCTCGAACAAGAACTTTTCTATTATAATTTTTTTTTGTGTATGTCCACCCGTTTTTTTGCCTTCTCGAACCTTCAAGGGTTTTTTGTCAGCACCCGTACCGTTCAGTCAAAACCAACAAAGAAGTCAGAGTCGGCAGCTGCTTGTCCCGCTGGAAAAACGGCTTTTCGGGCGGGCGAACCGTATCATTTTGTATACCAATATTGATGGAACCGTAAAAAGTCCGTCCATGGACTTTTTACTCACAGAAACCGAAAAGTGCGATTTTCGGTTTCCTTACAAATCAACGGGTTGCAAGGCACCCCATTGATTTGCGTGCCCGTCCATGGGCACGATGATGACTTCCAACGAAGTCGCGACCTGCTCCTCATAGTGAGCCATTTTATTTGCTGCACCTGGAGGAGAGCCTGAGAGTCTTTTTCAGACCCTTTCTCATAGTGCACTTGGCACGGGCTCCGACATGGACGGCTATTTGGGGTTTATGTCTCCCAAACCCCACGCGCTTCTATGAACTTACGCTAAACCCCAAATCGGCGGTCATTCCCTCCGAAGTGCTTAGAAAGGGTCTGAAAAAGAGTGTCAGGTTTTCCTCCACTTCGTTGCTCATAGGCTGCCGCTCGCGGCATAAACCAGCTTTTTACGAAGTCGCTTTTTCACCCGGATCTAAGGAAACGGATCTGAGAATCTTTTTCAGACCCTTTCTCATAGTGCACTTGGCACCAAACACCGATATGGACGGCTATTTGGGGTTTACACCTCCCAAACCCCACGCGCTTCTATGAATTTATGCTAAACCCCAAATCGGCGTCCATTCCCTCCGAAGTGTTTGGAAAGGGTCTGAAAAAGAGTGTCGGGTTCGGCTCATCTTTGTTGCTCATAAACTGCCGCTTGTGGTTTTTGGGGAAAAAGGCCAGGTTTTTCTTGACCAAATCCGAATCGAAAATTATACAGAGCATGAATGGAGAAGATTATGAAGACACCAAAGGAATACCTTATTTTTCCGCTCGATTTACCGTCCTATGATGAAGCCATGCGGTATGTGGAACTTTTGAAGGATCATGTCGGGCTTTTTAAGGTGGGGCTCGAACTTTTCATCAGCCAGGGACCTGCCATCCTGAAAGCCATTTCCGGTGCCGGAGCACCCGGGATATTTCTGGATCTTAAACTCCATGACATACCCGCCACGGTCTCCAGGGCCTTTTTGGCTGCATGCCGCTACAGGCCGACGTTCGTGACCGTCCACTGTGACGAGGGCGAAGGGGCGCTGAAGACTGTCACGGAAAACAATCCTTCCAACACAGGGATCCTGGCGATCACCGTCCTGACAAGCCTTCACAGCGAAAACATGGCACGCATGGGCTATGATCCAAGATTTGAGAACAATGCGCTCGGGCTGGTTCTCCTTCGAGCAAAGGTGGCCAAAAAGGCGGGTTGCCACGGGATCGTCTGTTCGGGGCAGGAAGTGGCAGCAGTCAAAAAGGAATTCGGCGACGAACTGCTTATCGTCGCACCCGGGATACGCCCGGCATGGGGCAAGGTGGCGCAGGACGATCAGGCGCGCATCGTCACTCCCGGGAAGGCGGTTAGAGATGGTGCCGACTACATTGTCGTTGGGCGTCCTATCCGGGACGCAGCCGATCCTCTGGAGGCGGCAAAGCGCATAGCTGAAGATATCGCATCAGCCCTTTGAGGAAATCTTTTTGCGAGGCACGGCCATCAGGGTCACCAGGGCCTTCGCCACCGGAAAAGCCTTTCCTTCCCTCTGGTCGAAGACTTCCGACTCCGCAATAATGATCTGGCTCCCTTCCCTGATGACGCTCGATTTGCAGACCAGGGAATTTCCATAGGCGGGCCTGAGAAAATTGATCTTGAATTCGATGGTGAGAATCTGGAAACTCTCTTCCACCGTTGTAAACGCCGCATATCCCGCGGTATGATCCGCCATCGTCGCCATCACGCCGGCGTGAATGAATCCGTCCTGCTGACGGTGTACATCTTCAATTTGAACTATTGACCGGAAACGACCCTTTCCGACCACTTCCCCTTCGAACTGACAGTAAGCGATGAAACCGCGTGCAAAATCCTTTTCAAGAAACGCTTTTCTCACTTCTGATATTTCTCCGTTCATATCCTTCCTCGTTCCATTGAATGCACCACCATTGACGAACGCTACCAAATTCTTATTACAAACGGGAGACTTTTTCAAGAAATTGTGTCACCCGCACAGAATACTATTCGCGACCCAAATCCAATGTCTAATTTCAATTATGTTTATAAAGGCAAGCGGGTTGTGAAGATTCCTGATCACCAGCAAGGCATCATCTGCGGCGTTGCCTTGATGGTGGATCGGGGCCGACGTTATGGTTTGACAAGGAAACCAGGCTGGTTATAGGATAATTCAGTGGGTGAACGGTTCAAGGCCCTATCCTTCACAGTACCCATTTCGAAAAGGGGTTTATTCTGGCCAAGCGCAAGTATCAAATACAGGTGGCCGAACTGGGACGACTGCTTGTGTACATGCTGGGACACAAACCGGCGGAGTTCGGGCTTGTGCCGACGTCCGAGGGCTTTGTTCCCATTAAGGAACTGCTGAAGGCCATCCACGAGGAACCCGGCTGGCGACATATACGCCAGTCCCACATCAATGAGGTGCTCTTGGGAAAGGATCGCTTCCTCTTTGAAGTCGACGGCAATCGAATCAGGGCCCGGGAAAAGAAATGGCAACAGAGCTTTGAATACCTCGACCGCCCTGCCGTCCCCAAGATCCTGTTCACGGCCGTCAGGAGAAAAGCACACCCGGCAGTCATGGAAAAAGGATTGAAATCGGTGGCCGGGAGATACCTGGTTCTTTCCTCGGACGAAGAAATGTCCTCAAAGATTGGAAAACGGCGTGATCCCCAACCGGTAATCCTCCGCGTGGAAGCTGAAAAAGCCGGCAAAGAAGGGATTTTCATTTATCCTTTTGATACCCTTTTTCTATGCGAGGAAATCCCACCCAGGTATATTCACGGCCCTCCGGTGGCAAAAGAACCCCTTGCGGCTCCCGTTGAAACGACGTATAAACCTGAAACACCAGGCACCTTTCCACTTGATTTGGCCCGGGACCCGGATCCCTACCGTAGGGCCCAGGGGCGGAAGGAAAAAGGATGGAAAGAGGCTGTCAGAAAAACGAGGAGAAAGAGGAGAGGATGAACGATATCAATAATGATCTTGAAAAGTTTTTCTATCCCCGAAATGTTGCTGTAATCGGTGTATCCCCCGAGGAAAGCAACCTGGGAAGAAATATTGTGCAGAACCTGCTCTCTTTCGGCTTCCGGGGGGAGATCATCTCCATCGGATTAGCGGGGGGGGTGGTCTTCGGACAGCAGATCCTCCGCTCCCTCCATCAAATAGACCACCCCGTTGACCTGGCGGTCCTGTTGACCCCCGCAAAAACCATCCCCGGCCTTCTTGAGGAATGCGGCGAAAAGGGGATCCACCATGTGGTCATCGAGTCCGGCGGATTTTCGGAATTGGGTGAGGAAAGCCTTCCGCTTGAACGGGCCTGCCTTGAGGCCGCTGAAAGGCATCAGATCCGCTTCATCGGCCCAAACGGCATAGGGGTTACCAACCTGGACCACGGTCTCGCCCTGCCCTTTATGCCTCTGAACAAGGACCTCTCTCTCGGACCGGTTTCCATCCTGGCCCAGAGCGGCGGCGTGGGGTTGAGCTATCTCGGCTTTCTGACCGAGGAAGACATTGGAATCAACAAATTCGTCTCCATGGGAAACAAGTTGAATGTGGATGAAAATGATCTCCTCTCCTATCTGATAGACGATAAGGGGACAAAAATCATTCTCGTCTACCTGGAGGGATTTACCAATGGACGCAGGTTCATCGAGCTTGCATCACGCTCAGACAAGCCGATCCTGGTCCACAAATCCAACCGGTTCAAGGCCAGCGCCAGCATTGCCCATTCGCACACTGCGGCCCTGTTTGCCGACGATCAGCTCGTAGACCACGCCCTGGAACAGGCCAACTGCGTTCGTGTCAATACCATGGACGATGCCATGGACTACGTTAAGATCCTCACCCTGCCCTCCCTCAAGGGCAACAGGCTCGCGGTCGTATCCCGGTCCGGAGGGCACGCGGTGATTGCGGCGGACGCCTGTGCCCACTACGGCTTTGAACTTCCACCTTTTCCAAAGGACTTTCTTGAAAAAATCGAAAGCCATTTCAGGGCCAATGTGATCCACCTTCAAAACCCCTTGGACCTGGGCGACCTGTTCGATCTCGGAGTCTACGAATTCATCGTGGAGGAGATGCTCAAACGGGAGGACGTGGATGGGGTTCTTCTAGGTCACGGCTACCACGTGGGATTTGAACAGAAAGATTCGCGCACGCTGATACAAAGGGTCAACCAGCTGATTGACCGGTATCAGAAACCCGTGGCAGTGGTGGTCTTTACCGAGGCCGTTGAAACCGACTACCTGAAGAGACACTCACGGATACCCATTTTTACGGCCCCGGAAAACGCCATGCGGGCCTTCCATCTTTCACACAGGTGGGCATCAAAGCTGAAGGCAAAAAGCACTGTTGAACCCATGGAAGGGCTTGACATGAAAAAGGCCTCCCATATCCTGGGAGATGGAGCAGGGAAAGAATTTCTTCATCTGGACGAATCCATTGCACTGATCAAGAGCTACGGATTCCAGGTCCCGGAATATCGCCTGGCCAGGACCCCGGAAGAGGCCGTAGATGCATGGCGCGCCATCAGCCGGCCGGTCGCCTTCAAAATCAACCGTCCGCACCTCTCCCACAAGACGGACCAGGGAGGAATTCTGTTGGGCCTCAACAGTGAAAAAAAGATCGTGAAGGGGTTCGAAACCATGAAGGCCGGATTCCAGTCCGATGACCTGGAAATCCTGGTTCAGCCCATGGTTGAGGCGGGTCGGGAGGTCATCCTCGGCGGGAAGCAGGACCCCGTTTTTGGTCCCGTTATCGTGTTCGGTCTGGGCGGCATATTTGTGGAAGCCATGGGTGATGTGGTCTGGCGCGTGGCGCCGATCCGGAGACATGAGGCCGGGGCCATGATCAGGGGGATCAGGGGAAACAAAATCCTCACCGGGATCCGCGGTGAAAAGCCCTGCGATCTCAATGCCATTGAAAACCTGCTGCTTCGTTTGTCACGGCTGCTGGTGGACTTTCCGGCCATCCAGGAGATTGACATCAATCCCGTCAAGGTCCTAAACGCCGGCCAGGGGGCCGTTGCCCTGGATGCCAGGGTTATTCTGAGTGAATCGGGGTTAAAAAAGGAGTTTTTGTCATGTGGTCCCAATTAGCTATACAGACGGATCTCTACCAGCTGACCATGGTGGGGGGGTATGTCAGGGAAGGAAAAATAGATCAATGGGCAAACTTTGACTATTTTTTCCGGAAGATTCCTGACGATGGCGGCTATTGCGTATGTGCCGGTCTCGCTGATGTGATCGACTATATCAGAGATCTCAGTTTCAGCCGGGAAGATCTCGCCTATCTGGACAGTCTGGACATCTTTTCAAAAGAATTACTGACCTACCTGGAGAACTTTAAGTTTACCGGGAACCTTTGTGCCGTTCCGGAAGGCACGGTGGTCTTTCCCCACGAACCTTTGATCAGGGTAACAGCGCCCCTGCCCGAGGCCCAGATCATCGAGAGCACCCTGCTCAACGTCATGAACTTTCAAACCCTCATTGCAACCAAAGGGTCCCGTCTGCGGTGGGCCGCCCATGGAAAACCGGTTATCGATTTCGGCCTGCGGAGGGCGCACGGTCCCGACGGGGCATTGATGGCGTCACGCGCGGCCTATATCGGCGGTGTGGAAGGCACATCGAATGTGCTTGCCGGGAAGCTCTACGGCATACCCATTCGGGGAACCCACGCCCATTCCTGGGTGGAGAGTTTTCCCAGCGAACTGGAGGCCTTTCGCGCCTATGCAGGGGTATACCCCAATGCCTGTCTTCTTCTTGTGGATACCTACGACACCCTCCGTAGTGGCGTGCCGAATGCCATCCAGGTAGGTCGCGAACTGCGGGGAAAAGGGTATGAATTGATGGGTATCCGCCTGGACAGCGGCGACCTTGCCTATCTCAGCAAGGAGGCACGGGTTATGCTGGATGAAGCAGGTTTCCCCGACGCGGTGATTGTGGCATCAAGTGACCTGGACGAGTGGCTTGTGGAGAGTCTCAAGAGGCAAGGGGCACGGGTGGATATCTGGGGCGTGGGCACACGGTTGGTCACATCCTTTTCATCACCCGCCCTGGGCGGCGTCTACAAGCTGACGGCAATGGATGAAAACGGGGAAACCATGCTCCCCAAGATCAAACGGTCCGACAACCCGGAGAAAATCACCAATCCGGGGCTGAAAAAGGTCTACAGGATGTTCGACCAGAGGGAAAGAATGCGAGGGGACGTCCTGTTTCTCCAGGATGAAAACATCCCGTCGGGCTCCCCCTTTCGTGCCTATCACCCCATGTTTTCCCACGTGGTCAAGACCTATCCAAAGGGATTCCGGATGAAAGAACTCATGGTGCCGATTTTCCAAAAAGGCAACCTAATCTATGAAAGCCCTTCCGTACAACAAATCCGCGAAAACACACTTAAAAACCTCGCCCAACTGGATGCCGCCTACAAACGCTTCCACAACCCCCATACCTACCACGTGAGCCTCAGCTCCCACCTCTTCAAGACCAAGCAGCAGCTCTTGCGACTCGCCGGGAAGTCACGGAAGCCGCCAAGAGCATAATCCCGGCTTCTCCGGCGATTGCCACCACCATTTTCTTGTTTGCTGCGCCTTGATCACTTAAATGCACCCATTGATTTGTATGCCCGTCCATGGGCACGATGATGACTTTTCGGGCAGTCGTCTAAATTGATTGACAAGTCAATCGATATTTGCTTATATTTTGTCCCATGATGACGCATGGCGAACGCCACAGGAAGGACAAAGAGGGTACCATCTTTACAGCCGCCCTGAAGGTGATCAAACAAAAGGGGTTTCACAGGGCGCGCATGTCCGATATCGCAAGGGAAGCGGACATTTCCTACGGCCTGGTATATCACTACTTCAAGAGCAAGGAAGACCTCTTTGATGCCATTATCCACCAATGGTGGGACGGCCTGTTCGGGCTCATGTCGCGCACCCGGAAAAGCATCGATCCGGTTAGAATAAAGCTCGAGCAGATCATTCTGTATTTCCTGGACACCTACCAGGAGGAGCCCGAACTCGTCAATATATTCATTACCGAAATCTCCCGCTCAACCAGCAACCTGACCCCTGCCCGTCTGGACAACTTCAAATCTTTCATGTCCCTCACCGAGGGGATCATCAAGGAAGGTCAAGACAAAGGCATGCTCAGGGATGATTTCAAGGCAAGATACCTTACCTATATCTTTCTGGGATCCCTCGAGACATTTGTATCAACCATGGTTCTGGCCAACCAGAAGATCAAGGGAAACGCCCAGAAGGACCGTATTTCAGAAAGCATTCTTGAGGTCTTTCTAAACGGGGCAAAACATTTATAGAACCGTAAGGCGAGATGTAAAGACAGAGGAGACCATGGATTTTTCCTTCACACCTGAGCAAAGCATGTTCAAAGAGCAACTCATTCGTTTCGCCAGGAACGAAATTGTCCCCAGGGTGATGGCGCACGAACTGGAAGGCAAATTCGATTTTGATTCCTTTCGTAAGCTGGGAGAATTCGGCGTGCTGGGCCTGCACTTTCCCGAAGAGCTGGGGGGAAGCGGGGCTGACGTGGTCACAACGGTACTGGCCGGAGAGGCCCTTGGCGAGGCAGGGGTCGATGGGGGCCTGACGCTCGCCTACGGCGCGCACACCTTTCTCTGCGCCGACACCATTTTCCGCCACGGAACCGATACCCAGCGGAAAAAATACATCCCCAGGCTGGCGTCCGGCGACTGGATCGGGTGCATGGGACTGACGGAGCCTGGGGCTGGATCCGACGTGGCCTCTCTCAGCACCCGCGCCAAAAAAAAGGGGGGCTGCTACCTCCTAAACGGAAACAAGATGTTCATTACCAATGGCCCTATCGCCGACGTGGCCGTCGTCTACGCCAAGACGGACAAGGATCTGAAGCATGCCGGCATTTCCGCATTCATCGTGGAAAAAGGCACCCCCGGATTTTCAGCGGGGAAGAACCTGATCAAGATGGGGGTTCGGACCTCCCACACATCCGAACTGATTTTCGAAGACTGCGAGATTCCGGAAGAAAACCTGATCGGTCAGGAAGGGGCCGGATTCCTGATGGCCATGCAAACTGTTGAATGGGACCGGAGCGCCCTCCTGGCCCCCTTTGTCGGCGGCATGACCTACGTGCTCAATAAGTGCGTCCGTTACGCCAAAGAAAGGCATCAGTTCGGCCGTCCCATTGGTGCTTTTCAGGCAACGAAACACAAACTCGCAGACATGAGGATTTTCATAGAGGCGGCACGCCCCCTATGCTACCGCATCGCCTGGTGCAAGGACCAGGGAAGGCCCCTGAATCACCTGGAGGCCGCAGTAGCGAAGCTCTTCATGGGCGATTGGAGTCTCAAGCCCGCGAACGACGCCATGTTGCTGCACGGAGGATACGGGTACTGCCACGAGTACGAGGTGGAGCGTTATTTCAGGGACAGCCGCCTGGCACCTATCGGCGGAGGCACCTCCGATATTCAGAAGAAGATTATCTCGAAGTTGATGTGAAGGGATGGTTGAGCCCGTTGGCCGGTTCGCCCGTTGACCCGTTGACCCGGTTCACCCGTTGAGCCCGTTGGCCTGTTGAGACTGTAGTGCCCGTGTGCCGGTTTGCCCGTTAACGAGTGAGGCGGTTGAGGAAAGAGCGAGATGAAAATCGATAGGTTCGAGGATCTGGAATGCTGGTTTGTAAGATTTCTTTTCTACTCCAGAAGATCTTGTTCGGAGGTACAGACTTGTCTATATGTAGCTTTAGATCAAAATTATATTGAACAGAATAACTTTCTCGAAACGTATCTCCACTGTGAACAAGTGCGTAAGATTATCGACGGATTAATTCGATATTTGAAGAAACATTGAAACCAACCCAACGGGCTAACGGGCAAACCGGCTCAACGGGCCAAACCGGCTAACGGGCCCAACGACCAACCGGGCCAACGGACTCAACCGAATGAGGAACCCATGAACTTTGACTTTGGCAAAGAAGAATCGGCCCTAAGGAGCCGATTGAAAGAGCTGATTAATGGTGATGCGGAAAAGAGGCTCCGTGATCTCAAATCCGAAGACCCCCTCGTCTGCCTCAATGTCTTCCAAGACTATCTCTCCCGGCTCTCGGGCGCGGGATATCTGGACCTCGGCCTTCGCGACGGAAAAAACTCCACTGCCCTCACTTCGGCCCAGGAAACGCTTGCAGGCCTCTCCCCTTCCCTTTTTCTCTCCGTAGAGACTATTCGTATCTTCGGGAGGCTGGTGGCCCTCTTCGGGACGGCTCAACAGAAGGCGGAGATACTGGACCCTCTGAAACAGGGCCGCTTCATCGGAAGCATCGCCCTCTCGGAAGGGGGCATGAACCTGGGGAACCAAGTTCTTGAAACCACCGCTAGGGCCTATGACGGAAAGGTTCAGATCAACGGCTCCAAGGATTATGTGGTCAATGCTCCCCTGGCCGACCGATTCGCCGTCATCGCGCAATCCGATGATAATATCATCGTCGCCCTGGTGGATCCAGCTGTTGAAGGGATCGTCATCGGAGAACGCGTTTCAACCCTGGGTTACGAGGGGACCCCAATCGCACCGGTCACCTTCGACCATGTCGCTGTGCCATGGGAGGCATGCTTTGACCCTTTTGAGCCCTCCGATCTCCTGGACCTGCTCCACCGCTGGGAAGACCAGGCCCTGACAGCCGCCGGTCTGGGCCTCATGGAGCGTTCCTTTCGAGCCGCGCTGACCCATGCAAAAAAGCACAGGGAAGGGGAAAAGCCTCTCATCGCCAGCCAGGAGATCGGTTTCAAGCTGGCTGAGATGCTGACGCTCCAGCAGACCGCCCAGTTGCTCGCCTACCGCTCCGCCTGGATGGATGCGTCAGGGGATAGTGAACGGGACGCCATGGTGCACTGTGCCAAGGTTTTTTGTGCTGAATCGGCGGAACAGGTGGCCAGCCAGGCGCTTCAGGTTCTCGGCGGCCGTGGGTTCGTAAGGGGAAACCAGGCCGAGGAAAGTTACCGCCATGCCAAATATCTCCAGATTGCCGGCACATCATCGGAGATGTCCAGGATGCGAATAGGAGACGGCCTCCTCGAAAGGGTCTGATCATGTCAGTCATTGAATCAAGAATAAATACCGGAAGTGATCCATACCGGGAAAATTACCAACACATGGAAAGGCTGGTGGCAGAACTGCGCGAGGAGCTGGAAAAGGCCAGGACCGAACGTTCTGAAAAGGCAAAGGCCAGGCTCAGGGAGCAGGGAAAGCTCTCCGTCAGGGAACGCATTGAACGGCTCCTGGACAGGAACACACCCTTCCTGGAAATTGCGCCCCTTGCCGCCAGGGGACTCTATGACAAGAAGGTCCACGGTGCGGGCATTGTAACCGGTATTGGACGTGTTGAAGGTCATGAGGTCATTATCCACGCCAACGACGCCATGATCAAGGGGGGGACCATCTACCCCATGGGTGTCAAGAAGGGCCTCAGGACCCAGACCATAGCCATGGAAAACCGTCTTCCCATCATCTACTTGGTGGACTCCGGCGGTGCTTACCTTCCCCTGCAATCCGAGATCTTCCCGGATCTGGACGACGGGGGACGCATCTTCTATAACCAGGCCGTTATTTCGAAGATGGGCATTCCACAAATCTGCGGCGTCATGGGATTGTGTACCGCTGGAGCCGCCTATATCCCTGCCATGAGCGATGAGGTGGTCCATGTGAAAGGCACCGGGGCCATCTTTCTGGGAGGCCCACCCCTTGTCCGGGCGGCAACGGGTGAAGAGGTCACCGCGGATGAACTCGGCGGCGCGGATGTGCACTGCGGGCACTCCGGTGTCTCCGACTACTTTGCGGAAGACGATGCGCACTGTATCGAGATTATCCGCCGGATCGTGGAGAACCTGCCTCCAAACCGGAATTCAGGCGTTCCCAGACAACCCGCCACGCCACCCCTCTACGATCCCAAGGAGATCTACGGTATCGTTCCCGCGCAGCTGAGCACACCCTACGATGTGCGGGAAGTCATCGCCAGGATGGTGGATGGAAGCGAATTCCTGGAGTTCAAGGCCCGTTACGGCCCCACACTCGTCTGCGGATGGGCTACCATCCATGGGTATCAGGTGGGAATTCTTGGTAACAACGGCATCCTTTTTTCGGACAGCTCCCTCAAGGCGACCCAGTTTATCCAGCTCTGCGACAAACGGGAAATCCCCCTCATCTTTCTCCAGAACATCAACGGCTACATCATCGGAAAAGAATATGAACGGGGCGGGATTACAAAAGACGGGCACAAAATGGTCAACGCCGTGGCCACGGCCACCGTCCCCAAATTTACGGTGATTATCGGTGCCTCCTTCGGTGCGGGCAACTATGGCATGTGCGGCCGTGGCTACTCCCCCCGCTTCCTGTGGATGTGGCCCAACGCCCAGATCGGCGTCATGGGCGGTGAACAGGCGGCACAGGTCATGATCACCGTAAAGAATGATCAGTTGGCCAGGGAAGGCAACTCACCCCTCCCCGATGAACTGCTTGAGCAGATCAAGGTTCCCATTGTCGCGTCCGCCGAGAAGGAGGGCAACGCCTACTATTCAACGGCCCAGATGTGGGATGACGGCATCCTGGATCCGGCCAAGACCCGGGATGTGCTCGGGCTGGCCATCTCGGCCGCCTTGAACGCTCCGATCAGGGATGGTACTTACGGATATGGGACCTTCAGGATGTGATGGATGTATTGGCCGCAGACACACGCGGACAGACGCAGACCTTTGGATCGGCCGGATCGGCCGATCCAAACCTGATGGCTTTGTAAAAAGTCATCATCGTGCCCATGGACGGGCACGCAAATCAATGGGGTGCATGGCAACCCGTTGATTTGTAAGGAGATCGAAAATCACACTTTTCGACCTCCGTGAGTAAAAAGTCCATGGACGGACTTTTTACGGTTCCATCAAACCTGGGCCGAAAAACCAAAAACATAACGACTAGAGCAAAAACATTGTTCAAGAAGATACTGATTGCCAACAGGAGTGAAATAGCGGTCCGGATTATCCGGACCTGCCGGGAAATGGGCATCGAGACGGTGGCGGTTTACTCGGACGCGGACGAATGCGCTCTTCATGTCCTGGAAGCCGATGAAGCGGTTTCCCTCGGCCCCTCTGAGCCGTCCTCCAGTTATTTGAACATCAACCTGATTATTCAGGCTGCCAAGAGCACTGGGGCCGAGGCCATCCATCCCGGGTACGGTTTTCTTGCCGAGAACCCCGACTTCGCGTCCGCGGTGGAGGACGCCGGCCTCGTTTTTATAGGCCCCCCCTCGCGGGTCATCCGGGACCTGGGAGACAAGACGAAGGCGCGAGAAATCATGCAGTCGGCCGGGGTGGACGTGATACCCGGCATGCTTGCAGGTACGGAAGATATTGGAACCCTTTGTAAAGAGGCAGACGGCATGGGGTACCCCGTACTCCTGAAGGCGGTAGCAGGGGGCGGCGGCAAGGGCATGCGTATCGTTGAAGATCCCCGTGGCATGAAAGAAGTGTGTGCGTCGGCCATGAGTGAAGCGGAAAAGGCATTTGGAAACGGTGCCCTTTACCTGGAAAAGTTCCTGAAAAACACCCGTCATATCGAATTCCAGGTCCTTGCCGATCAACAGGGTCACGTGGTTCACCTCTTTGAAAGGGAGTGTTCTATCCAGCGACGTCATCAGAAGATTGTCGAAGAAACGCCCTCTCCGGGCCTGAGCCGGGAAATTCGCCGATCCATGGGAAAGGCGGCCCTTTCGGCGGCCAGGGCCTCCGGGTACGTGAATGCCGGCACGGTGGAATTTCTCCTTGAGCCTTCGGGAAAGTTCTATTTTATGGAAGTCAATACGCGGTTGCAGGTGGAACACCCCATTACAGAGATGACCACCGGCCTGGACCTGGTCCGGCACCAGATCGAGATCGCGGCCGGCAATCCCCTCCCCTTTGGACAGGCGGACATCACAAGGCGGGGTCACGCCATTGAATGCCGGATCTATGCCGAAGACCCATCAGAGCATTTTTTTCCCTCTCCCGGCCCTGTTCTGCTCTATAAAGAGCCTGAAGGTCCCGGTATCAGGGTGGATGGGGGAATTTATGAAGGGTTTGAGGTCCCTGTGGAATATGACCCGATTCTCGGAAAACTCATTGTCTGGGCGGAGGATCGGAAAATGGCCGTCAGTCGCATGTTGCGGGCCTTGAGGGGCTATGCTATCCTGGGTGTTCAAACCACGATTCCCTTCCTCGTGAATGTGATGGAATCCACACCATTTGAAGAGGGTGAAACCTACACCCATTTTATCGAGACCCACTTTGCCGACTGGTCTCCGGAGAACCGGGAGTCTCTTTTGGCGGGGATCACCTACGTGATCGATGACCTGGCACGCCCATTGAGGGCTTCCGGAACGTCTGAGATGGCGGATCCACCCACTCCCTGGGAGACTCTGGGAGAGTGGAGACTGTGACGGAGCAGACCTGTGAAATATAACCTCCAGATTGACAAAGAGACGATCCCTTTGGAGGTCTCTCCGGTGGAAGGCAGGAACCTCGCTGAGGTGCGAGCCGGTGAAGCAACCCACCTGGTGGCCTACAAGGCGGTATCTGAGACACACCTCCATCTCCTTGTGGACGGAAGGACAGTTGAAGCCTTTGTAGCAAAGACG
>JBAPTR010000005.1:0-11573 GCA_049282265.1 Desulfatiglandaceae bacterium
ACCACAGGAATATGTTGGATATTTCGAGGATTAAAATTGTCGTCTGCCGCAGAGATCGGGCAAAAGGGGGCGTTTTGAAACTGGCTCAGTCGTCCATATCGGTGTTTGGTGCCAAGTGCACTATGAGAAAGGCTCTGAAAAAGAGTCTCACGCCCTGCTCCTTGACTCCGGCGGATGAGACGACTTCGTTGGAAGTCATCAGCATTGGAGTCAGGTAAGAAAGGAGGCCAACACATGCAAGTCCAAAACTGGATGAGTCCGGAGGTCGTAACCGTAAAAGAGGATACTCCGGTCATCGAGGTCATAAGGATTCTTTCGGAACATGACATACGCCACCTTCCGGTCACCAGAAACGGTCAACTGGTGGGCATGATCACTGAACGGGATGTCAAGGAGGCATCGCCTTCGAAGGTCTCCACGATGAATGACAAGGAACTCTACTTCCTTTTGGCCGAGATGAAGGCAAGAGACGTCATGACGCCGGATCCCATCACGATCCGGTCCGATCAGACGATGGAGGTGGCGGCCGTCAAAATGCTGGAACACAAGATCACGGGAATACCCGTAGTGAATCGGGAAGGTGAGTTGGTCGGGATTATCTCCCAGGGGGACGTCTTCAGAGTCCTCATTTCCATCACGGGAATCTACCAGGGAGGTGTGCAATTTGCGTTCAATCTGGAAGACCGGAGTGGAAGCATCAAGGAGGCGGCCAACGTGATTCGGGAAGAGGGAGGCCAGATAGTGAGTATCCTCAGTTCCACGGATACGGCGGATGAGGGTTTCCGCCATGTCTTTATTAGGATAAAAAAGGTGGAGGAGGAAAGACTCCGGAAGATAATCACCCGCCTGGAGCAGGATTTCATGTTACTTTACGTGATCAAGGACCCCCTCCAGGAAATATGAAGGAGGTCCTTTCTCAAGACCTGTGTAGATAGGCTACTCTATGAAGATCAGGGTACGTTGATGGACCAGCCGAATGACCACGAGGGATCGCCGATACGACCGCCGAAATGAACCTGCGGGGACCAGGCGTCGTAGGAGGCCACATAAGGCGTCCCGAGCCGGGGTCGTTCCACGATTCGGACGGGCCTTCTCGGGATGCGAACCGCTCGGTTATGCCTAGCCCGGTAAATATAGCGGCCGGCCCTTTTCCGCTCTCTCCGCGTCACCTGTCTGTCTGACCAGGCCCTCCTTTCAGCATGCCGCATTCTCCACTGATCACGCTCCAACCGCCCATATTCGCCCCGCGTCAGATCGCCGCTCCTTATCCCTTGATGTATCCTCTTCTGCTGGTTGTAATGTCGTTTTCCATAGTTGCCGGAGGCCCAAACCTGGGTTCCTGAAAGAAAAAACAGGGCCGATATGATGATGGAGATCAGAATTTTCGTCTTTTTCATTAGCATCCCCTCCTTTCATCCTTTTTGTTGGATTAGACGAAGGGGGGGCAGGAAAAGTTTACAGAAATTGTGACGGGGCAGGGTGAACTTGGAGGTTCGTGGTTACTGGTCTCGTTTTTTACTTCCTTTTCGGTTGCAGAGGCCTCCAAGGAATTGTCCCGCAAAAAAGGCCCCGATCAGGGCGGGGAAGGTGATGAATCGCCAACCCAGCCCGGACATGAGCCTGAGGGCGATCACCGCTGGGACAGGAACGTGAACGGCCAGGAACCAGGGAACCGAAAATCTGCTGACGCCGGCGCGCCAGTAACCAAAAGGCAGGTTCAAGAGGAGTACGGCCGTTGCAACGGCCCATAGGGTTTGTGTCGAATCCATCTTAAAATCGCAAAGACATGCAGGTCAGGCCCCCGTCCATTTTGCGGGCCTCACTGATATCCAGTTCAATAATTTCGCGTTTCAGGGCTTCAAGCTTCTTCTTCGTTTTCGGGAATCCCGCGGGCATGATGAGGGTGTTATTGATCAGCAGGGTATTTCCCGCATAGGCCTCGTCCGGGTCCAGGACCATTTTTCGATAGGGCGTGAAGATATCCAGTTCTGCAAAGGTCTTGGTGAGAATCAGGGTGTCATCCCCCAGGTAATTCACGCCGGACTTCAGGTGCAGGCCCGCTTCAACGGGTACAGGTGTCCAGATATGGTCGTGCTGCTCGAGGATACGACCCAGTTGATTGGCCCCCTCATTATTCGTGCGATGGGAGATGCCGATGAAAAAATGGTTGTCCACTGCCAGAACATCCCCCCCATCAAGGGTTCCCGGGGGGTGGATGTGGGCGATTTTCCGGTACTGAGCCAGGACGGGGGCCATCGCCTCTTGTTCACCCCTGCGGGCTTCTGCACCGGGGTTGGTGACAATCGCCACACGGGGTGTCACGATAGCGGTGTCTTCAACAAAGTGTGCATCCGGGTAGCCCGGCAGGGGCTCGAGTTCAATGACCTCAAGCCCCAGTGACCGGAGGGTCTCCACATAGGTTTCGTGCTGATGTGTCATCAACCCGTAATCGGGGGGCCCGAGAGAAGCGGTCGTCAGGCCCATGGCAAAATCGTCGCCCGGCTTTCTGGTAATGGCGAGGGTAAACATCAGTTATTGCTCATCATGTGGCTGACCGCCTTTTCGAGTCCGTCAAGGGTCAGCTCAAACATGGGAAAGATCTCGCGAATAGCGCCGATGGTTCGGGTATAGGGCCATTGATTCGCCATTTGGGGGTTGATCCAGATCGCATGGGGAAAGGTATTGGCGATGGACTGCAACCGTTCGTAGCTGGGCTTGTAAGTTCTCTCTTCGATGTGTATGGAGCCATCCGTAGCCATGAGTTCATAGGGCGCCATGCTGGCATCACCCACGATGACGATCCTGGTCTCCGGGTCCCGGCGAAGGAGTTCATCGACCCGGAAGGGTTTTCTGTATCGGGCGGGATCTTCCCACAGGTTGTCGTAAATGGTATTGTGGAAGAAAAAGGTCTTGAGGTCTTTGAACTGGGCCCTGGAATGGTTAAAGAGGGTCTGGACCACCTCCACGTAAGGATCCATGGACCAGCCCCCGTTGTCTATGGCCAGGATGACCTTCAATCGGTCTTTCAGGCTCCTCTCAAAGACAATCTCTATTTCCCCCCCGTTTTTCATGGTCTGGTAGATGGTCTCGTCAATGTTGAGCTGGTCTTTGGGCCCTACGGGAACCATGTTCCGCAACCGCTTCAGGGCCTCACCGATCTGCGCTTGTGTCAGGGGGCCTTCCTGGGAATAGTCCCTGTACCTCCTGTCCATGGCCACCTTCACGGCTGACTTGTTTCGGGAGACCCCGCCCACCCGCATTCCCCCCGGGTGGTAACCGGAATGTCCGACCGGAGAGGTGCCGCCCGTACCAATCCACTTGGCGCCGCCGTGATGTTCTTCAGTCTGTTCCTTGAGGCGGTCCATGAAATACTGGAGCAGTTCGTCCGGGGTCATCTTCTTGAGGGAATCCTCGTCTATCCCCATGGCACGGGCCAGTTCCTTCGGGTCCTTCAGCCACTCCTGCAGCATGGCCCGGGCTACTTCCGTCAGTTCAAACTCATCGGGCTCCTTCAATGCCGCACCCTTGAAGTGGTGGGCGAAGGCCTGGTCGTAGAGATCGAAATATCTTTCGCTCTTGACGAGGATGGCGCGCGCCGCGGTGTAGAAATCATCAATGGAGGTGATGAGTCCCCTGCCCAGGGCCTTCTGGAGCCTTAGGAACGAGGTGGGAGATACGGGAATTCCCACCTGTCTGAGTAGATAGAAAAAGGCCGTAAACATGGTCTGATCAAAGCCTCATCCTGGACACGGTATTTCGGGCAACCGCATAATCGGGACTTTTCTTGAAGAGCACACCCAAGTAAGGGATTTCACCTTTGATTAGTTTCTTAGCCTTGAAGTCGGGATCCGCTTCCAGTGCGCGTATCCAGTTTATGAGTTCCCTTGTGGCAGGCTTCTTTTCCACTTCCCGGAAATCTCTCATCTTGTAAAAGGCCTTTATGGAATGTTCGAGGAGGTCCTCACCGATGCGAGGGAAATGCACCTGGATAATCCTGCGCATCATGTCCGGTTCGGGGAAGGCGATGTGATGAAAATTACAGCGCCCCAGAAACGGGTCTGAAAGGTCCTTTTTCGCATTGGACGTAATGATGATGACCGGACGGTGTTTCGCACATATGGTCTTGTCGATTTCCATAATGTCAAACTCCATCTGGTCCAGAACGTCCAGCATGTCGTCCTGAAAGTCCGTGTCGGCCTTGTCAATTTCGTCGATCAGCAGTACCACACGCTCATCCGCCATAAATGACTGGCCGATTTTACCCATCTTGATGTACTCTTCAATATTGCTGACGTCCCTGCTGCTGTCACCAAACCGGCTGTCGTTAAGCCGGGTTAAGGTATCGTACTGGTAGAGGGCTTCCACCAGTTTCATGCTCGATTTGACGTTCAGGACGATCAACCGCATGTTGAGGGCCTCCGCTATGGCGTGGGCCAGCATGGTCTTACCTGTTCCCGGTTCTCCCTTGAGAAGAAGGGGCATTTCCAGTGCCATGGAAATATTGACGATCTTGGCGAGTTCCTCGTCAAGGACGTAGTTGGAAGCGCCCTGGAACCTACAGGTTGTACTTTCTGCATTCATATCTTTGCTCCTTGATAAAACGGTATTTTCAGTGACGTCACAAAATGCCGGCGTGGCGGCTCATGAACGCTGCCAGCAAGCGTAACTAACAAACTAACCATGATTTTGGTCCAGTCAACATAGACTATTGGTGATTTCATGTCAAATCATGGGAAGAGTTAAGACCCTATTTTTCTTGTCACATACCTTTCCGTGCCCTATCCTTACGAGGCCGTTTGAAGACGTGATCAAATTGAAGCAAAGGAGAAAAACGGATGCCGCTTGCCTTTGAATCCCTCAGCCATGGAGCCATTGCCTTCGGGTTCTTCAACATTGAATCGGACATGTTATTGCTGGAGCACTATTTCTTTTTCGCCACTGACTTTTGTGAACACATACGCGCAATGGCGGCGATGGAGGGGGGGGCGATCCTTGAGAGGACCATTCCCGTGATTCATATCCCTTCCCGCGAAGACATAGGTGATCTCATGGGGGCCATCCATGGGGTCCGTTTCAGCGGATTCATCGGTGCGGTTTACAGCAAGTTTCCGTTCCCGGAGAAGGAGGCGGACTTCAAACAGAACCCGGAAGGGGTAGAGACCCAGGATCAGGTCAGGGAGCTCATTAAGTACTATGGTGAGCCAAAGGAGATCAGGCTCGTCCTGGATTCAGAAAGGAAAGAGGCCCGATTCGGGGAGTACCGATTCGCTGCCGGGTGGTTTCAACAGCTGATTGCCTATGTCTGGCAGGGGGGATATCCCCGCTGGAGGGACGATAGGCCGCCCGAATACGTGGTCAGGATGAGAGCGGAACTGAAGGCCGGCGCTACAGGTCTGTTTGGGGGCTTTGGCTTCTCTTGAAGCTGCAAGGTGGAATTAATAGTGAACCGAAGGGAAGAGTTTCCGGTCCGTGTGAGGCAGAAAAAGGGCCGCGATGTATTCGTCCATGAAGGGCTGGTAGTTGGACAGTTCGATGTTGGTCATGGATCTTGAGATGTTCACGCATTTCTCAAGGGCGGTTTCGGAAAGGAGGGAGAGACGGGCGCCGGTCAGGGAACTGTTTCCAATGAATTTTATTTTTTCCACCGGGATGTCGGGCAAAAGGCCAATGGCAATGGCCTTCGGGATATTCAGAAAGTTTCCGAATCCACCCGCCACGTAAAAGGTGTCTATCTGATCAAATGAGAGACCGATATAGTCCGTGAGGGATTTGATGGCGGCAAAGACCGCCCCCTTGGATTTCATGAGGTTATCGATATCCGATTCGGCGACGACAACCGGCTCGCCCGTTTCCGTTTCTTCACCCGGAACGATGGTATACTGGGGAATACCATCTTCGATGGTCAGGCGCTCGTCTTTTCGGCTGCGGTGGAATTTGCCGTCCTGGCCGATAATCCCGTTTCTCACCAGTTCATGGATGATATCGATCAATCCGGAGCCGCAGATGCCCCTCGCCGGGGCCTGGCCGATGGTTTGATAGCTGATCCGGCCTTCGGATATCTGTATCTTTTCAATGGCGCCTTTGATAGCCCGCATGCCGCATCGTGTCCCTCCGCCCTCAAAGGCGGGACCGGCGGAGGCCGAACAGCAGACCAGCCACTCATTGTTACCAATGGCGATCTCCCCGTTGGTCCCTATATCGATGAGGCCCTTCACCTCCGGATGGTCGGCTATGCCGCAGGACATGACACCGGCCACGATATCCCCCCCGACATAGGAGGCGACACTGGGGATGGTCTCAAGGAATCCCTGGGGATTGATATGAATACCTATTTCCTCCGCGCGGATCTGAGGATATTCATCGGCTGTAGGCACGTAAGGTTCAAGGCGTATGGCACAGGGCGTAAGCCCGAGCAGGAAATGGCTCATGGTGGTATTGCCGGCGGCCACGGCGGCGGTAATGTCTTCCCGTGATATCCCCTGGCTCTCCACCAGCCTGTCTATGAGTTGATTGATATTCTTCACGATGGCCTCGTGCAGGGGGTGGAGTCCCCCTTTGCCGCAGGCATAGACCATTCGGGAGATGACGTCTTCGCCGTAACTGGCCTGGAGGTTGTGGGAACCTTCCACACCCCTAACGGTCATGGAATTGAAGTCAACCAGCTGGGCGACCACAGTCGTGGTTCCCACGTCTATGGCCACACCGAAATTCCGGTCCCGGGTATCCAGGGGTTCGATGCACTGGATTCGATAACGGTCCTTGTCTTTGGCCACGGTGGCCGTAACTTTCCAGTCATTTTCACGGAGCTTATCCGAAAGGCCTTTGAGACATTCCAGCGGAATGTCGAAGGAATGCCAGCCTATTTTTCGCCGCAACTCCCTGGAGACCCTTTCGATATCCGCGATATTGTCTTCCAGGGTCGGCACCGGTAATTCGAGAAATATCTTTCGGACCAGAGGTTTGTCATCTTCATCCCGGGCAGACGTTTCCGCCTCTCCGGTCATGATCTGGGCATCCTCCATCCTGGATTCGGGGGGAACTGTAATTTCCAGGTCCCCGTGGACCTCCGTCTGACAGGCGAGCAGATATCCCGATTCGATCTGCTCCTCCGAAAGCAGCCCCCGGGCCTGTTCCTCGGCTTCCGCCTCCCCCGCGGTGACCTGGACCTTGCATCCACCGCAAACGCCTTCGCCGCCGCAGAGGTTGTTGATAAAGACTTCAGCCGCCCGGGCCGCGTCAGCGATGGTGGTCCCTTCTTCAACTTCCACCGATTTTTCGTCGGGGAAGAATGTCACACGATAGGTTGTCATAATCTGCTTCTCGCTATTCCATGGTACATACCAGACATTTTTCTATAACATTATGCTCTGAAATAATAAACCCTATTTTCCCTTCCGTGTCCAGCCGCCAGGCATATCAACAGGTCAATCACCCTCAAAGGACCTTTACCACCTGGAGCCAGTCCGGGTGATTCTCATTAAGAGACGCGATGGTTTCACCGGACCCCATGACCTTCACCATTCCTCCCCGCCTCAATGCCTCCAGATTACCGGCAAAATCTCTGAAATGGTTTGTGGAAGTTTGCAGGACTTCCTCCCGCATGTGCTGTCGATCCCCGTCCGAATCCCCGCATAGATGACGAATCATGGAGATATGACCCTTGGCGTCGGGGAGCAGGGGCCCATCCAGCCCGCCAATCGCTCCGATGATGCTTTTTATGCGTTCCTCGTCGTCGAGCTTCAGTTCCTTGAGGAAGTTCGCCATACTGTCGAAGGCGTCAAGCGTTTCCAGGACGTTCGGGTCCCGGTAGGACACCAGGCTCAGGACCCCGGAGAGGCGATCGAACATGCAGAAGGCGCCGTAAGCACCGCCCTGGACCCTGACCTTTTCCCAGAGCCAGCCGGTTTGGAGATAGCGGGAGATCACGAGGGCGGATCCGTGAAATCGGTAACCCTCGCTGTAAAGATCGGTTCCCTTTCCCACATAGTTTATCCGGGAGGGAATGGTCATACCCTCAAAGGAGGGGAGAGACGTCCTGGCCCAGGGTTCCCGTTTCACAGGCGATTTCGGCAGGGTCTCAAGAAATTTCGTTACGAGCGGACCAATCTTGGACCCATTTTTTTCATCCAGCGTCACATTCAGAATCATGTTCGGTCGTCTGACCAGTATTCCGCGCATGGTCTCCAGGGTCCGGAGGACGCCGGGCCAGTCGTCTTCCACCCGTTGAATGAGTTTCCTGAGAAAGAAGAGGTAGCTGATGCCTCCCATCTGTTCCGCGGCCCAGTGGGCCTCGCTGAAATGGGAACGCAGCCTCAGGTTTACGAACCGGTGGCCGCCCGGGACAATCCCCTGCTCCAGGCCGGCCTTTTCTTCCAGGAGCATCTGTTTGAAACGCTCCCGGTTATCCAGGCGTACGGTGAGCAGGACGTCCTTCAAAATATCTATCAGGTCACCCGCCCGGGCCACCAGGGCCTTGCCCCGCAGGAAAAGCCACGTTACGGCGGTCTCCCGGTCCCTGTGTACCGACGAAAAGGGCACAGAGGTCAGGCCGCCGGTTTTCTCTCTGATGCGCTGTGTCAGGCTTACAAAGTCTTCCTTTTCCGTCCCCATCTCAATGAAGGCGCGACCGAACAACGGTACGTAAGGAAGGTACTTTCCCGGCAGGACATGAAGGTCCATTCCCAGATCAAAGTAGACTATCCCGTTGGTATAGAGGTCATGAAAAAGGTGTTTGACACCGGCATGGGTCGATGTCTCAACAGGTATGACTTTATCCGTCTTTGAAATCTCATCCAGCTTCAGGCGCGGGATCTTTGCCAGGGCCTCCGGGGAGTCGGGAAGACCCTGCAAACGCTTCAGTTCCCTGGTATTTTCAACGGTCTTCCGAATGTCTTCCGTTCCCATGCCGGAGCGGGCCTGCTCCAGGGTTCGTTTCTCCCGGGCCAGGTCCTTTTGTTGCAGATCGGTGTCCGGTTCCAGGATGAGGGTTACCCGGTGTTGGTTCTCCAGCAAAAGGTGTTTGATCAGCGATTCAAAAAAACCCGGAGAGTTTTTCAATTGAGAGCGGATATTTTTTAAGGGGCGTTCAAAGGTCAGAATAGCGAATGGGTCGGACCCGTAGAGCCAGGTGGTCATGGCCCTGAGCATCAGAGACAATCCCCTGGGGAACTGGCCCGTGTTGTTTTCGCGAAGGGCGAATTCCAGGGTGTTTACGGCCGCTTTCACCGTCCGGGGGTCGATGCCCTTTTCCACAAGACCTTCAAGGGTCTCCAGGATGAGCTTTTCCACTTTTTCACTGTTCCCCACGTCGATTCCCTTGAGCCCGGTTGAAAAATAGGTCTGCCGCAATTCATTCCCCAACCCCTCACCGGCCAGGTCTTCGCCAAGGCCCGAATCGATCAGAGCCTTTCTCAGGGGTGATGCGGGCATCCCGAGGAGGATGTATTCCAGGATGCGGAGAGCGAAAGTCGTGTCCACTTCACGGGTCTCTCCAAGGACCCAGTTGAGGGTGGCCATGCCGCGAGATTTTCCCTCTTCCTCTTCAGGCGACATGAAACGGCGGGCCAACCACTTCGCCTGCTGGAACATGGGCTGGGGACGGATATCCGATTGGACCTCCCTGGGCTCGAATTCACGCAGCCAGCCGTCCATGATCCTGAGCCTTTCCCTCGGGTCGTCATCCCCGTAGAAAAAAATCCGCGCATTGGAAGGGTGGTAGTACTGTTCGTGAAAGGCCTGAAACTGTTCAAAGGTGAGCATGGGGATGACTTTGGGATCGCCACCGGAATCAAAACCGTAGGGGTTGTCGGGGAAGAGGGATTCCAGGACATATTCGGAGAGTACCTGGTCCGGCGAGGAATAGGCTCCTTTCATTTCATTGAAGACGACGCCCTTGTAAGTCAGAGGCTCCTCGAGTTTATTCAGCTCGTAATGCCAGCCTTCCTGCTCAAAAATAGGGCGTGTAATACGCGGGTAGAAAACGGCGTCCAGATAGACATCGATCAGGTTGTAGAAGTCCTGCAGGTTCTGGCTGGCAACGGGGTAGCAGGTCCTGTCCGGATAGGTAAAGGCATTCAAGAAGGTCTGCAACGAACCCTTGAGAAGTTCCACAAAGGGCTCCTTCACCGGGTACTTTCTGGAGCCGCAGAGGACCGAATGCTCGAGTATGTGGGCCACACCGGTTGAGTCGGTCGGGGGGGTACGAAACGTGATGCCGAACACCTTGTTTTCGTCGTCATTGGAGAGGGAAAAGAGCTCGGCCCCTGTTTTGGCGTGGGCGTAGAGTCTGCCCTTGATGTGGTATTCATGGATGTCCTGTTCCTTCAGAAGTCGGAACCCGTGGGTAGTGGTCATTCAAGCCTCCTGACCCGGTTTCAAAATGTCTTCTTTTGCCCGATCTCTGCGTCAGGCTCGAATTTTGATCCTCGAAATATCCCATATATTCCTGTGGTCAAAATTCTCGCCTTTCTTGAACGCGAACAAAACTGAACATTTTGAAACCGGCTCCCATTCAAGTTTAAATCATGAATCTTTTCTCGAGCCGCTGTCCGAGCCGGAAGAGATACTATCTCATTAATCCTCGGGTTTTTCAACAAGGATGACTTCACAGGGGATCATCCGTTCATATCTCGCAACCCATGTGAAATCCGTCGTTCATATCCAATATTTGTGATATCGAGCAGAAACAATCTGAGGCAAGCTTGTTTTTCATGGATGCGTTTGTTGCTTTCCATTTGACAATATCGTACCTTATGCTGGAAAGCTGTTGGATAATATTGTGTTGGCAAGTTATTCAAGGAGGATAGCTATGGCGTTTACACTGCAACTCGGTGAAAAGGCGCCGGATTTCGAGTTGCCGGCAACAGACGGAAATACTTACAACCTGGCCTCTTTTGCCAAGGCGAAGGTGCTTGTGGTCTTTTTCACCTGCAACCACTGCCCTTACGTGATCGGTTCCGACGAACAAACTCGTGCGACAGTCCAGCGCTTCAAGGACAAAGGTGTTGCCTTTATCGGCATCAACTCCAACAGCAAAAATACCCATCCGACCGATGACTTTGACCATATGGTGTCACGGATGAACGCACATCATTTTCCGTGGGTCTACGCCCGAGACACATCCCAGGAAGTGGCAATGGCTTACGGCGCTCTCAGGACGCCGCATTTTTACGTATTCGACCACGACCGAAAGCTCGTCTATACCGGCCGCGGAGTAGATAATCCGCGCGATACGGCCAAGATGACGGTGAATGATCTCGACAGGGCTTTGGAGGAACTTCTGACGGGTCAACCTGTAAGTTCCCCGGCAACCAATCCGATTGGCTGCAATGTCAAGTGGGAGGGGCAAGACGCGCATTGGATGCCGCCTGAGGCGTGCGATCTGATCTAGTGGATTGAACAGGGGACGGTCACAGGTCAATAACTAACTGGTGTCCATCCATAAATGAGATAGTTTGTTCGAGATTAAGGCATGCGAAAATTTTAACCGCAGGAATACATTGAGGTATTTCGAGGATTAAAATTTGAGCATAACGAAGATATCGGGCAAAATAGCCATTTATGGATGGACACTA
>JBAPTR010000006.1:0-3035 GCA_049282265.1 Desulfatiglandaceae bacterium
CCCATGCCGTAGCCGCCCATGCCATAACCCGGGCCATAGCCCCCCCTTGGAAGGGGTCGACCGCAGTAGGGGCAATAATTCCATTGCCCGGATCCCTCAGGCCCCGTCTGAGCAGGCCCCGTCATGCCGTAGCCGCCCTGGCCTCCCATCATTCCGGCACCCATCTGGGCGTTTCCCTGGGGGGTGAACCCAAATAATCCCAGTCCAACTACCAACACAAACACGATCATTACCTTTTTCATGACCAACCTCCTTTTTCAACATGCTTCGTTTGTCCAATGCGCCCCATTTGAAACCATTTCGTTTTCCCGGAGTGCGCCCTTGCTGTATGGCAAGATCTTCCATACCTGGGGAAAACCTCACCATTACACCTTTTATCAATGTTCAACGCGTTCACATTTCCAGCGCCCGTTTCTTTTCTTCAAACTCCTTCTGATCAATCTCCCCCCGTGCATAACGCTCCTTGAGGATCTCAACGGGCCGGGGGCCGCCGGTGCCAAAAAAATCCTTCGCTCCGCCCGAACCCGCATAGCTCTTGATGAGATAAACCGCACCCACAATCAGCAAAATCCAGAAAAGCCCCATAAAGATCATACCAAACCACCTCCTCCAAAGTCTCCCAATATTCCCGGTCCACCTGCCCATCCACAGAACAGACCGCACTGGGCTACAGCGCGGAAAGGCATTACAAGCCCAAGGGAAACGAGTAGAATAGCGTTTCCGTCTCCTACGCGTACACCACCGTGTTCGCCATGCCTGCCACCATGTGGTAGAGGTTGTGGCAGTGGTGAAACCATTTGCCCACATTATCCGCTACAAATTCGATCTCCATGCCCTGCATGGGATCCACGATAACCGTATCTTTCAAGATCCACATATCCGGAGCGATTGACGGATTGACCAGCCTGAAAAAATGTCCGTGTAGATGCATGGGATGGGGCATCATGGAGCGGTTCCAGTAACTGATTCTTACCCGATCTCCCTTTTTTACGACGAGGCGCTCGGCATTTGGGTACACCCGGCCGTTGATTGTCCAGTAGGGGGAATGCATGCCCCCTCTCAGGACCTGGCGGAACCCGCGATCGATCCTTCCCTGGGAGGGGCTTTCATCGGGCAGTTTCGTCTGGAGATCACCGTAGGTAACGAATCGCAATGGACCCTCAAACACCGGTGGAACCGGCTCGCTTGACTGGACACCTTTGTAACGAATCGGTATCCTCAGTTGTCCTTCTCCGCCCCCCGTTTCCATGGCGGAAAGAAGCCAGAAGCCGGGGTTATCGGCCTTGAACTCCACGTCATACCGCTCTCCCATGCCGATGCGCAGGACATCCGTCTTGAAGGGTTCGACCGGGTTGGCGTCTGTATGGGTTATGGTAAGGCTGTGACCTGCCAGCCTGAGAGTATAAATAGTCGATGATGACGGATTGATGAGCCGCAACTTGACCCTCTCGCCTTTTGTGACCGTCAAGGGTTCGATCGCCGGGGACACCCTTCCATTGACCGCATACCCGTCGTATACGGGCTCCAGGAGCGGGCCGCCGTTGTTCCTGAACCGCCGCCCCCTCATCATCCCGCCCATCATCCCCATGCCCATGGGAGAGCGGCGACGCGTAGGGGCGACACCTCCTCCGTCCTTCATGACCCAATCCTCGAGCAGGAGCGTATATTCACGGTCATAATTTCCGGGATCATGGACCGGCTCGATGATCAGCGGGCCGTAGAGCCCCTGGTCGAGCTGATAGCCCACATGGGAATGATAGAGGAAGCTTCCTGCGGATCCGGCCTCAAATTCATAGATAAAGGACTCTCCCGACTGAACTCCCGCCTGCGTTACGCCCGGCACCCCATCCATTCCATTAATTATAGGCAGGCCATGCCAGTGGATGGTGGTCTCTTCCGGCAGGAAATTCTTGAGATAGACCCGTATCGTCTCACCTTCTTTTACCCGTATTTCAGGGCCGGGAACCTGGCCGTTATAGGTCCATGCAACAAAGTCCGGTCCCCTGCCCAGGTTGACCTTGGCCTTGGAGGCGGTGAAACGGAATTCCCTCACGTTCGCGGTGGCGGCCCCCGCGGAAAAGGCATGAAAGAGCACGCCGGGAACCTGTAGGGCCATTCCGGCGCCGAGGGCTGTCTTTAAGAATTGTCTTCTGGTAATGGCCATTTTCTTCTCCGTATTGAATGTCTGTTCTTTTAGAAGAGCAAGAGGTGTGCCATGAAGTGGCATACGGATAACAGGTTGAAATGATATTGTAAATTCTAAAAAAACGTGTCCCCTGATTTCTATGGGGGCAACGAAGTGGATAGTTATTACCCGTTCTTGCCTATCAATGGCTATAAAGTATCCATTGCGCTTTGAAAGCCCTCTTGCGGGGTCTCCCTTTGGCATTGTATAGGCTTGTCAGGATTCATAATACAAAGGCAATTATGATGGCTTGTGATGGAGCCTGTGTTGGTATCTTGGTCATCCTAAAGATATTTTTCGCTGAAGCCAACAAGCGCCTACACAAGAACCGCTTGTGCCTCGCGGCCTGTGAGACGTTATGGGCACAAATGAATGGCTGTTAAAATTCTGAAAATACTTGTATGTTTTATCGTTCGAATGATAAGTTGAGAGCATTGACCGTGCTTACAAAAAAATCCTTAACAGGAGTAAATTATGGCTGTTGGGTGGGCCCGTGATGGGGCTGTGCAGGATCAAATTGATGCCAGTGTGCAAGACGCGGTAAAGCTGGCCAGGAGTCGTTTGCCTCATGGTGAGAGCCTAACTCACTGTAAGGAATGCGGAAACATTATCCCGGATGCTCGCCGCAAAGCGATCCCCGGGGTTTGGTTGTGCGTCGAATGCCAGGCAGAACTTGAGGCGCAGCAGACCACATCTGCAGGCTACAATCGACGCGGCAGCAAAGACAGTCAATTGAAGTAACCCAAATATTGATGGAATCGTAAAAAGTCAGTCCTTGGACTTTTTACTGACGGAAACCGAAAAGCGTGGTTTTCGGTTTCCTTACAAATCAACGGGTTAGACTGCAACC
>JBAPTR010000007.1:0-13305 GCA_049282265.1 Desulfatiglandaceae bacterium
TCCCATGGTGGCGTGATACGATTCTTCGTCGGTGCCGTAAAAACTGATCTTCATCGCATCCAATCCTGCATTAATGATCTTTCTCGATGTCTCGGGGAACAGCAGCGAAGCATTGGTCACGATATAGGTATGCTTTATCCCGCAGGTCTTTGCGAGCCTGATTCTTTCAGGCAGTAGTGTATCCAGAAGCGGTTCACCAAACCCGTGCAAATGCACAACGGGTTTGTGCCTCGCACTGGACAGTTCTTTCATGATCTTTTCGAACAATCCAAACTCCATGAAGCCGGGTTTCCGGGTGAGCTTCTCGCGAGGGCACATGACGCACCGCGCGTTGCAGCAGTTTGTATTCTCGATCATGATCACGGATGGCAACGGAAGATGATACCTGTAGTACGGATAAAAGAGCAGGGGGGTCTTGGCCAATGACAACAAACACCTGGTTGTCTTGTCCCGTGCATTGAGAATCATGTTGCCTCTTCGCTCAATGTGGTTATCATTATGCCAAGAACGAAGACCACGGCGGCGAAAATTCCTATGACCGCAGCATATCTGAGCGCGGCCGTGTTGTCCACAGATACCATGGATGCCCGGAGCCCCTCATTCACATAATAGAGAGGCAGTACTTTGGCAAACTTCTGCAGGAATTCCGGCATCATCTCGACCGGGAAAAAGGTCCCCGAGAGGAACATCATCGGGAACATAAGGGCGTCTGCAGCGGCGGCGGCGCTCTCCGCCTCCTTCGCGACGCGGGTGAGTATCATCCCGAGCCCGACGAACGCAAAGACGTCAAGCGCAACGAACACCAGGAGCCAGGCATTTATCACAAGGCTGACCTTGAACACACCGTAGCTCACGAGCAACATCACAATCGTGGACAGAACCGCGAGGATGAACTGGTACAGGACGTTCGACAGGATCCAGTCGGTACGGGTGATGGGGGTGGTGGACAGCTTCCTGATGACGCCCTTCTGCAGGAGTTCCGCATTCACGTTCACCGCACCGAACAGGCTCGATGTCATCACCGCCATTGCGATGATCCCCGGGACGAAGAACTCGATGAACCGGTATTTCTTTGTAAGTATCGATGTCTCTGCCGACTTGATGAAGGGGGGTTTTCCGGACATTTTCTGGTTTATCCCGGCAAGCACCATGTTCAGGACCTGCATCTTGGTGGTCACCCCAAAGGAACTCGGGTCGTGTATCTCCGTGAGGGTAACGAATGCATTGGGGTCGTCGAGCCCCATCCTGTGCATCAAGGACTCTTCAAAGCCTTTGGGAATAATGAGGACAAGGTTCCGCTTCTTGTCCTTGGCATACTGTGCGGCGTTGACGGCAGGGGCGACCTGGGTAATCTTGAATCTTCCGCTGAGCCCGATAGTCTTCACGAGCTGGGCGGACGACGTCGTCTGGTCGAGATCCTGCACGTCCAGATTGAAGATTTCGTTGTCTCTTTCCATGAAAATGGTGCCGAATACGAGTATCAGGATCACCGGGAAGGCAATCCTGAAAAACACGACCGTCTTGTCGCGGTAGAAGCTCTTGATGCTCACAACGAGATTTGCGACGACGACATGCAGGTTCATTCCGCCCCCCTTTCCCCGGCGGGGTCCTCGTGGAGAGTTTCGCCGGTGAGCTTCAGAAAGACCTCTTCCAGGTTGGGCTTGCGAACGTCCAAGCCGAGGAACGACGTCCCGCCCTCCTTGATGGCGTTTAGTACCTTCTGGACATCGTCCGTGTGCTCCAACCGGATCTTGATGTTGCTGTGGTTGTCATGGATCGGTTCGAAGCCAATCTTCCGGATGATTTCAGAGGCTCTTTCCTCGACGGATCGAAGCGTGAGGACCATGTAATTTGCGTTGTCTTCTATGAGCTGAACGGGAGAGTCCATCGCAATGATCTTACCCTTCGCGATGATTGCGACCCTGTCGGCAAGAAGCTCTGCCTCCTCCATGTAGTGCGTGGTGAGGAATACCGTCTTCCCCTTTTTCCTCAGTCCCAGCAGAACTTCCCACACCTCGCGCCTTGCGCGGGGATCGAGCCCTGTCGTCGGCTCGTCGAGGAACACGACTTCGGGGTCGTTCACGAGCGCAACGGCGATTCCGAGGCGCTGCTTCAAGCCCCCGGAGAGGTCCTTGAACTGCTCTTTGGTCTTTTCCTTGAGGTCCACGAGCTCTATCAGCCCATCGACATCGGTGTTCCTGCAGCTGAAAAGCCGCGAATAATACTGGATGGTCTCCCTGACTGTTATCCTGTCGAACGAGTTGAACCCCTGCGGCAGGACGCCGATGCGGGTGACAATGTCGCGTTTCCTTTTTGTGACGTCCATCCCGAGAAGACTCACCTTTCCCGACGTGAGCGTGCGAATCGTCTCGATGATCTCGACGGTAGTGGTCTTACCGGCGCCGTTGACGCCCAGGAACGCGAACACTTCGCCTTTCCTGACAGTGAACGATATGTCGTTGACCGCCAGCAACTCCCCGTAACGTTTCGTCAGTCTCTCGACTTCGATTGCGTATTCAGTCTCTTTGGTCATGGATCGACAATTTACCTCTATAGGGCACTGGAGTCAAGATACCGGGTCCAGCCATCGCGTCATCGATGTTGCCCATTCAAGAGGGCGATGGAAAGCCACATCTTCACCTGGGGAAACGAACGTACCCATAGGGGCCGGCCGGCAGTTATGGGTACCCGCACCAGGGCCTTCCCTGAGCCCACCGGAAAGGTATACCCGCCGTCCCCCCCTACCGACGGATAGACGGTGATTTGCCGCGGATCCACGAGATGGAACGCGCATCCCAGGGCCTTGACAACGGCTTCTTTGATAGACCAGAGAAGGGCCGATGCCTTTCCCAAATCTCCGCCCGCCAACCTTAGGGCATGTTGAAGCTCTTGTGGATGGAAGACCCGGTGAAAGGGGTATTCGCTCTGGAATTCATCGGTCCCTGCCACATCAATGCCAATATCAGACTCATCTCCACAAAGAGCAGCCCAGACTTTTCCTCCACCCTCGCTGAAGGAGATGGCCGGACCCCGATATTCTCCAAACAGGAGATGAGGCCTTCCAAGCAGGCCGCGGACCACCTGTAGTGGAAAAGCTTCTCTGTTGGAAGATTGACAGCGTTTCCAAAGAGGACTTTCCGTAGCCACAAGGTGATCCCACAGGGCGGAGACGAGGCGGTGCTTGTCCCCTTCGCCTTTCGTCCCACACCCTTTGAGGGATTCGTTGGCACATGGCATGGATGCATAGAAGACGGGTCCCCTTCCATGAACGAAACTCACGGCATGAACGGTTAATCCTTGGCAATCCTTTACCACATCCACTCCCATCTTTCCAGATCCGCCTCTTTCCGGGCCCTGAAGGCTCAGTCCGTAACCCAGTGCATCCGCAACCCATAAACCTCCATGATGGTGCGGCCTTGATCGTCAATCCCTCTGGCGTCCCAGGTGAGGCCCTCGTCGTCCTGCGTCCGCATACGGGCCTCCAGCGCTATCTTTTCCCCTGTCCGGCATATTCTGAAGAACCTCATCTCCCCGATCTCCATGGGAATCATCGATCGCCGCTCCAATGGGTCCGTAGCAGCGATATAGAAGCCAACCAACTGTAAAAGGGCCTCTAAAAGGTAGGGAGAGTATTGGTACCGGGCGTTCTGCAGATTTGCGAAATCACTTGTCTCCCGGTAGGTGGTTCGGCCCCGCACCACCCCCGGACCTGCACCGTCAAGGAACTCCATCACGCGATATCTGCCTTCAAGGCCGCTGCGGTCTTTGTACCATTTAAGTATTTTTTTATTATTCATGGGCCTCGTCCGCAGTTCGTCCTGCCGGACAGGAAAATCCGGGAGCCCCACCCCGAGATATCCTCCCCCTCCATCCCCGCCATCAAGGGCCACCTGGCCCTTGCAGTACGGGGTGAAGCGGTCGGTCAATCTCCCGGCGGGGGAGATCTCCTGTGTTGCGAGAGAGACCTCGCATAATACCTCCCGAAGACCGGTGCCGGTTCGGCGGCAGGAGATCCTGGAAGGCCGTGAAATCCCGGGAGGACATTGGATCATGTCCATGAGCCGCACCTGGCGAACTCCTCGCACCTGAAGGTGGGGATACAGTATCCGGGCGGCTTCCATGAACGTCTCCAGAACCATGGCGGCTGAGACCAGAGGATGCTTGAGGAACTTGAAGGGTCTGTGATCCGCGATCCAAAGATCCTTCTCCAGGGAGAAGGATCTAAAGGCCTCCAGTTCTTCCCGGCGGATGTCCAGGAAGGATATCCTTTCTATCATGGGGAAGTCCTCGGGGCTGAAGGACACGGTGCCTCCATCCAGTTCGCCACCGGGCGAAGGACGGATTGTATCATTGAGCAGTGCCGTCCTCACGGAGGGCAGTCTCCTCATGAACATCACCCAATCGTCTTCTGCGGAGGCTATAAAGAGCTCCCGGCAGAAAAGCCCTGCAAGCTCATTTACATGGATGTACGCCGCGCCCTTCCGTTTCATCAGCTCACGGACCTCCGGATCCTCGGCCATGCCCGCCCCTTCGACAGGGGGAAGCATCAATGCCTTGAACCGGATGGAGCCGTTTTTTCGGTGGAGGGTTCTGAGTAACTCAGACATCATCCGATTGGCGGCAGCGTAGTTGGCCTGGCCAGTATTACCCTGGATCGCGGCCGCCGAGGAAAGGCCCACGAAAAACCTCAAACCGGCCCCCTTTGCAGCAGAGAATAGATTCCAGGCCCCGAGGAATTTGACGTCCGTAACCATGGAGAAATCATCCGGGGTCATTTGGCTTAAGGGACCGTCCCTGAGGACTCCGGCGCCGTGAATAATCCCATCGATCTTGCCATAACGGCCTGCCACCTCGCCCATGACCGCGCGGACCGCCTCGGAGTCGGTCACATCACAGGTATGGTATGTTGCCTCGATCCCTGAGGAGTGTAAATCCGCCAGGGTCCGGGCGATCTCCAATGCCCTCGGGTCGAAAGTGAACGCCTCGGAAGACGAATGTTCGGGGTGCGGATTTGCGGGATTGATGCCTGGATCGAGAGGGGTCCTCCCCAGAAAGACCAGGCGGGGCGTGAAAGGCGCAAGGCAGCGGGCCAGGTGGGCGCTGATCCCGGTTGCGCCCCCGGACATGACGACAACGTCTCCTGGGCGCAGATTCAGACTTGACGAATCCCCGAAGACCACCGGGGCTGAGCTCCCCTCCGAAGTGAAGACCCTTCCATCACGATGAATGTTCTCCACCAATGTGCATCCCCTGTCCAGAGCGCCGCGCAGCGCAACGCGAAGGTCGGTATCCCAGTCGATTTCCAATGTGCGAAACTGGACCGATGGGTGTTCCTGCGCTGCGCTCAGAAAAAGTCCGAGCATCCCTTCCGCCAGCACCCGACCGGGAGTCTCGGTATCCTCCCTGGAATGAATCAGCACCACGAATTTCTTAGCTGGTGATTGAAGAAATGCCTTCAGGAGGAGAAAGAGTCCCCTAAGAAGCCGCGAAACATCCTCCATGCCTCTTAATCTTCCCGACCCGCCTTGAAAGAGGTTGATGACCATCCCGGCAAGGGACGACAGGCCTGCTATTCTATCTACAGCCCGCAAGGCCCCTTTATCGGTTCGAATGTCGTGGCCCTCTTCACCAGGACCGAAGTTCCCTTGCATGAAGTGCATTGGGAACGTGTCAACCCCATAATCCAGCCGGAGGATGTCCCCTGCGCTTCCGGCAATCCCGTCATCCGCGTCAGGTGAGAGAAGGAGGGCTGACTCGCCCGGGCCCAATTCCATGGGAATAGAGGCCGTCAACTCTACAGTGGCGTGGTTGAATACGAGCCGCTTTAAGCTCGCATCATCTTTTGAAGACTTCGGGATTTCATCCCGCCCTGGGTCGGGTTCAACAGCCTTGGCGGCTGGTTGCAGGCCGGCGCCTCCCTGCCTGTCGATAACCGTGGAGACCCTCTGGGCGATGTCCTTCACGGTGCGGACGCCTATAAAATCCTCCAATTCAATAGTGATCCCGAATTGGCGTTCCGCAGCATCCATGATGATGGGGAGACGGCTGGATCGGATGGAGAGGTCCCTTCTGAGATCCATATCGGGTTTAATCTCGTCCCTATTGAATCCCGTAGCATCCATGATGATTCGAATAATCCTCTCCATAAGATCTTGGCCCTCAGACTCATCGCCTGGGGGAGGTGAAGTCTGTTGCAGAATGGCAGGAATCGACTCGGGCGGTGGGGATGCCTGTTCCCCGGGAGAGACCTGCTTCCGGCCCTCGGGAGGCCCTGAACCCGCAAACATGGATTTGATAACGGATGATAGATTGCCTTCCTGAAATGTTGGGTCAAGTTCTTGGCGGATGGCCTCCAGGATGTTGGGCTTAAGGAAACGGCCGAAGGTCTCTATTGCGAATCGGTTGATTTCCCTTTGGATAATCCCCTCCGCCGGATTGGAACCTACAGGCCCAAGTTCCGACGGTCGTAACGCGGGTGCCGGGGTTTCTCGATGAGATTCGGGAGTTTTTCCGAATGCAGAAAGGGAAACAAACCTCGGTTTTTCTTCAATCTTCATATGACCTTGAACAAAGAGCTGAACAAGAGCGGTCTTGTAGGTCAGGTCTTCTGCGGAAGGAAGGCACGTCTGGATGCATGCCGATTCAGGAAACGTGTCTGCGATGAGATTGCTTAATGTTTCGCCGGGACCCACCTCCACGAAGAGCCTTGCTCCGTAGTCATTCCAAAGGGTCCGGACATTATTCATCCAATGGACGGTAGATTCCAGGTGGGCCATGAGGATTCGCCTGATCTCAACGGGATCTGACGGATACGGCGCCATGGTCGTGTTGGAGATGACTGGAATCTGCGGGGAATGAAATGGAATGGAGGCAATGAACGCCTCGAGCTCATCATGGATGACCTTCATGATGGGAGAGTGAAAAGCCATGCTGACCCGCAAGAGGGTGGCCCGATGGCCCATTTCCTTCAATCTTTTGCTCACATCCTTGACCGCCTCTGTGTTGCCGCTCAGGACGATCTGGTTCGGTGAATTGATATTGCCAATGTGGACATCGTCCCGTCCCTGGATCATCTCTTTCAAAACATCCAGGGGGACGTCCACTGCCGCCATGACGCCGGGGTCCACGTGCATGGCAGCGGCCTTGTCCATGCAGAGGGCCCTTTTGTTCACGATTCGAAACCCGTCCTCCGGGGAATAGACACCGGCCAGGCACAAGGCGGTCAGCTCGCCCAAACTATGGCCGGCCATGGCCATAGGGTGGATGCCAAGGGTGGTGAGATGTCGGGCCATGGCATATTCCATGGCGAACATGGCAGGTTGCTGCCACCGGGTCTTCTGAAGGTTCTCTTCTCGATCATGGAACAATAAGTGAAGGAGGTCGAAGTCCGCTGCATCTGCAGCCCGATCCATCCACTCCCTGATGACGGGAAAGGACTCGTAGAGATCCCGTCCCATTCCTACATACTGTGACCCCTGTCCGGGAAATACAAAGGCGAGTGGCAGGACCGGCAGATCCTCGCGGCTCATGAAAATCCTCTGTTGCGCCAGGGGTCTCAACGCCTTGGGTGAGGCGATTCCGGATTCGGCAAGGGAGTCCGATCTCTCGATGACCTTGAGCGCCTCCTCTTCGGATTGCGCCACAACGGCCATCCGGCACTTACGGCCGTCCATCTCGGTCCGGAAGAAAGAGACGCCCCGGAGCGTCGGAGGGCCGCTCACCTTCTCTCGATCGGGACCGGGTTCTTTGCCCGGTGAGACCAGGATCGTATCCCTTTCATCCATGGCCTGCTCCACCTGCACAACGTAGTTGGAACCTCCAAACCCGAAGGCGTTGACCTGAAGCCTTTTGGGCTGTGTGTCCCTGCTCTTCCAATCAAGCGGCTCCGGGGCGATGAGGAGCCCCGATCCTTCCAGGTCGATTTCCGGGTCCGGATGCCTATAATTGAGGGTAGGAGGGAAAATCCCCGCTTTCATGGCCGTGACTCCTCGAATGAGGCTGTTAATACCCGAGGCGCCCAGTGTATGTCCGATCTGGGATTTAAATGAGGTGATCATGGTGCGCTTGGAGGAATTGAATACGGCCTTCAAGGCACGGGCTTCCTCCACGTCCCCCTGCCGGGTGCTCGTGGCATGGCATTCCACCAGGTCCACTGCATCGGGCCCATAGGGTATCCCTCGGAAAGAGGCGCGTATGGCCATCTGTTGGGTGACATTGGAGGACTCCACCATACCCAGATGGTTGTTGCTCGCTCCCATGCCGGTGACGACGGCGTGGACAAGGGCCCCTCTGGCGCGGGCCAGGCCTTCCCGCTCGATGACGATCATTCCCCCGCCTTCGCCGAGGACCATCCCGTCTCTTTCAGCATCGAAGGGGCGCGAGGTCTCGTGAGCGGGTCTTTCCTGTCCGGACAGTCCGTAGAGTGCGCCCAAGGCGGAGAATTCCAGAAAATGCATACGGGTGAGATTATCCTCGCCCCCTCCGACGATGGCTGCATCGACGATGCCGCTCCGGATCATCTGGATGGCGCTATGAAGTGCTACCAGTGAGGTCGCGCACGCAGCGGAGACGGCATAGCTGGGACCCATGAACCCATACCGGTTGCAGATGAAGCCGGCCGCTGCGCAGTTGAGTCTGCCCAGGAGTGTGGTGTCGTCCGGGGCCATGCGTCCGGCCTTCACCTCATGTTCGATAGCGTTCTGCTGGTCCGGTGTGAGGTGAACGGCCCTTTTGATGTTGGCGAGGATGTCATGAACGTGCTCCCTGATGATCAAACCGGGGAGGGTCCCCGCCGCCTCTCCCGAGTTCTGGGAGATGAGGACCGCGATTCGTTCGCGCGGGATGTCTGACTCCAGAATACCCGATGCCCGGATGGCTCTGTCCGCCAGCCACATGGTGATCCTTGTGGCCTCGGTCATGGTCCGGAAATCATGGGGAGGTATCCCGAGTTCATTGCGGGATACCTTGAAGTCCAGGAAAGCGCCCACCTTGCAGTAGGTTTTATCCGGAACCTGCGGCCGGGGATCATAAAAAAGCTCGTGATCCCACCGCGAAGGCGGAACCAATGTGATCCCGCTCTTCATGGCCAGGCTTGCAGCCCAGACTTTCTCCGGACTCTTCCCCAGTGTATTGAGTATGCTCATCCCTGTGACGGCAACCCTTTCATGATCGTCTCTGTGGGGGCAGACCCTGGAGGATGTAGTTTCCATGGATAGCGACGTATTGGGTGGAGGTGCCGGGATTTTCTCGATCGACCCCACAACGGGTTGATGCAGCAAGAGAGGGCCTTCGGCCAGCTCGCGGTGAAAGGACTGCAGATTCCGGACCTCATGGATGAGGCCGGCGCAGGCCCCGCTCATGAATTGCCCTCGTTCCAGACAGCCCCGCTCATCCAGGGCCACCCCCTCTGGCCTGTCCATACCTCGGGCCGCAGTGAAGAGGCTTCCCGCCGCAATCTCCTCTATTCTTGTTCGGAAAGAGGCCTCGTCCTGGCAGCCCGCCGCAAACTCCCTCTCCAGGGATAAAATGGCGTCCACCCTCGGGGTCCTCAAGGATCGCACCCGAAGACCGGTGTCCTGACCTGAAACGGCAGTTCCTCCAGGGGGAGATTCCAGGACCATTCGCTGATAGAGCGCCGTCAAGGCGCCCGTTTCAACGATCTCCCGGGTGGTCAGATAGGCGGTGCCCATCTGGATGGCGTCCGCGCCAAGCATGGCGGCTAAGAATGCGGTCTCCCGGTTAAAGATTCCCCCTGCAAGGATCAAGCGACAGTTTTGGAAAAGGGATGGCGTGCGCCGTTTCAGATCCAGCACTATTTGAGCAAGGGTGAGCGTGCTATGCTGCCCCACGTGGCCGCCGGCATCATATCCCTCGCAAACCACATACCGGACGCCGGCTTCCAGGGCGAGCCCCAACAGGGCCTCATCAGGAGCGATATACATAACCCCTATGCCGCATTCTATCAATTCTCTTAAGGGGGAGAGATCGCCACCTGCAATAACGACAAAACGAGGTCTGTGTTTCTTTATCCAGGCCAGATGCGTCTCCCTGAAAGGGTTCTCTGCCAAAGAGACGACATTCACTGCATAAGGGCGCCCTCCCATGATCTCCGGCAGGCGTCCCAGCCTCCGGTCAAGGGCCTCCGCGTCCATCAGGCCAAGTGCGATGGTGGGCAATCCACCGGCCTCGGCAACTCTTGAGGCAAACTCCGGAACATCCGTGATCCAGGACATGGCGCCCTGGATAAAGGGATATAGGGTTCCCATCTCTCTGGCTACAGGGCTGTCCAGGAAGCAATCCTTTTTCTCCTCAGCCTGGCGGCATAAGTTTCGAATCTCGTCCATGAAGGCCTTCACGGCCTCCTCGGTTCCGGCCCCGAAACGCTCAAGGAACGACCGGGCAAAGGCAGCCTCCACACCCAGAGGGATGACCTCCTTCTGACCGAAATGGCTCTCCAGAGGGTGAAGGGCCCTGGCATGCACCTGGCTAATGAATAAGCAGCGGTTTTCCTCCGTGATCTCTCCTCCGCACAGTGATCTCTCGAACGTCTTGATCCCCTTGAACGCAAGAGAGTTTCCCTTGTTGAAAAGGCGACAGGGAACCTGCAGGTCCAGGCCAACCAGGTCGGTAGAATCCAGGCGGAGTTTGGAGAGCCGCCGGCGTTGGCGATCATCAATGGCAATCAGGTCTGTCAACCAATGGACGCTCTCGAAGACGATCCCGGTGGCCCCTGTGGACAGGAATGCCGCTGCCGCCTCAGGGGTGGAAACGCCTCCCCAGATGAGGATGTCAAAGGGCTTTGAGGGTGTGCGCAGCATTTCCTTGACCATCGAAAAGAGAGCCAGGGTCGTCTCACCGCTCACGAATCCGGAGGCCTCACATCCTTTCAGGACAATGCGCCCAATGCACGAGCTATCCTTCAAAATCGCCGCCAGGAGATCTAGGTCGCCGATGATGGGAAAGCAGCGGTAGTTTTCCGACAATTTCCTCAATCTCTGTAGAAAGAGGGAAGAATCTCCTTGAAAAAATTGGGGGCGGCATTCTATCCAGATGTCGTGGACCCCTGTTTCCTTCAATAACCGCCCCAGAGATGGATCCATCAAGGTAGGGACAGAGATTTTGATATCCCTGACGTGGCCGGCAGGGTCAGTCTTTCGTAAGAAAGAACGTAACCCGTCCACCCCCATCATGGAAAAATCGAAGACGACTCTGCTCCCTGTTCGTTGAGCCATTTGAATCACCGATGGGGTGATCTCCTCAGGCCGCCAGACGAAACCGATGATAGAAACCCGATGCTCAGCCACTATATCCAGCCCCTTCCTTCAAATGCGATAAGTCCAACTCTTAAAATTATAAAGACTTTCTGAATATGCGATATTTTTTGTATTTTTTTGCGCCGGCTTCCTCTATCAATGAGTTGATCGATTCGTTGTCCTCCAGGGTCCAGCCCAACTCCAGATAATGGTATTTCTCTTTTTTCCTCACAACCTCATAGATGTGGTGGAAGGCTAACATGGGAAGTCCCAGCTGTCGGTACTTCTCCTTGATCCCGAACATCAACAACCGCAATCCGTTGATCTCCCTCCGATACAAGAGGAACTTCAGCAGACCCGTCAGACCGATCCGCCCGTTGAGACGCTTGAGCAATGGGTTAATGTCAGGAAAGATCACGCAGAACCCTGCGGGTTCATTCTCATAATAGATGAAGAAAACCATGTCCGGATCCACGAATTCCATTACGTTCTTTTGAATGTCCCGCATCTCATTATCGCTCAGAGGGACGAAACCCCAGTTACCAGACCAGGAGGCATTGTATATCTCCCTGATCAGAGCAAACTCAGCGTCCGCATCCTTTGGACGAGAGGGCCTGATGTGGATACCTTTTTTGGAGATCCGTTCAGCAAGACGATCCATCCACCCGGGAAGCCGGTAATCGCCATCTATCAGGAAAGCCAGCAGGTCTTTTTCTTTGGTGAAGCCGCACGATTCGACCAGCCCCGGGTAGTACGGCGGGTTGTAAGGCATCATTATGGCAGGCGGATAATCGTATCCCTCCATGAGCAACCCCACCTCGTAATTGGTGGACGGGTTGAGCGGGCCCCTCATGAAGGTCATCCCCTTTTGGTGAACCCACCTCTCCACGGAAGAGAAGAGGGCCGCCGCGGCCTCCGGATCGTCAACGCATTCGAAAAATCCCCAAATACCCATCTTTTCGCCGTGGAACTGGTTATAATGACGGTCTATGATGCCCGCGATCCTTCCCACCGTCTCCGAACCACGTCGAGCCAGAAAGAGGATACGCTCGGAAAACTCCCAGAAAGGGTGTCTGCGGGGGGCAAGCGTCCGGCGAACCTCCTTCTTAAGGGGGGGGACCCATCTGGGGTCCCTAGCATAGATCTTCCAGGGCACGTCAATGAAGCCCTTTAATTCCGAACCCCCTTCCACAGCAACAATCTCTATGCCGGCCATATTCGTTCCCTTCGAGAGGTTATAGTCGAAAGAAGTATTATAAAATCATGCATCAGGGTCTTAAAACAAATTTTGAAAAAAGTCCAGATGCAAGCTATCCGCAATCCCGAGGAATGGGCGTACATATGGGTACGCCCGGATCACGAAGGGTGAGGATAATCCCGCGAAACATCGCACGCCTCGGCAATGCCGGTTTTTACCTTCCAGACCGAGAGCCTGCAGGCAGGCGTGGCGATACGTTTCTGCCGCCAGCCGATATTAGCCCGTATTTCTCACGGGAAGGATTGCGATAGGCCGCTCATTTTGATATAACGGCAATGAAATCAATCGGATAAAGCCCTTCAAAAGGAGCGACCCATCCAAACAGAGTGTAATACAAGACAGTTAGAATCTCAAGGGGTAGGAAGGCGGGGAGTGGTGGGGAAATTCGAACATTGATGCACCTGAAGGGGCGGTAGAGGAACTGGAAAGGATTGTTTTTCGCATCCGGCAAAGGTGGTCGGAGGTAGAGATAGTAGTTCGTGGAGACAGTGGATTTTGCCGGGAAAAGATCATGGCCTGGTGTGAAGGAAGCGGGGTCGAGTATATGTTAGGGTTGGCGAGAAACAGCCGGTTGGAGAAGATTCCGCATGAAGATCTGGTGGATGCAGAATCCTGTATGCAACGAAGGGAAAGGCGTCAAGGATATATAGGAACTTTTTGTATCAACCCCTCAGGAGAGAACGAAGTTGTATGAAAACAGTCACCTGATTGTGTAAAGGTTCTGGATTGTGGTAAAATAGATTGGATATCTATGGCAGAAGACAGGAGACCGATATACTCCATCCTCGATATCGA
>JBAPTR010000008.1:0-4961 GCA_049282265.1 Desulfatiglandaceae bacterium
GAGGGTCTTTTTCGGACGCTTTCTCATAGTGCACTTGGCACCCTACTCCGACATGGACGCCCATTTGGGGTTTACGACTCCGAAGTCCTGGCGCTCTCCAATGGCTACCCCTAAACCCCAAATGGGCGTCCATCTCCTCCAGAGTGTTTAGAAAGTGTCTGAAAAAGAGTGTCAGGTTCTCCTCCACCTCGCTGCTCATGGGCTGCCGCTTGCGCCATAAACCAGCTTTTTACTAACGCCCATAGGTACCAATGATGATTTTTTGCAATGTCATCAAGATTCTGATAAGATACGAAACAACTTCTTTCACGTGGAGATGTGATCAAAATGAAACAAATGTTGTTCGAGGAGAGAATATCCAGCCTGAGGAACCGGTTGCCGGAAAACGATGTGGATGCCATCTGGATTGTTCAACCCGAAAATCGCAGGTATCTTTCCGGGTTCCGCGCCTCTGATCTCCAGATTACCGAATCTTCCGGTTCCCTGCTGATCACTGACGACCAATGCCTGCTCATGACCGATTCAAGGTATACTGAAGAAGCCACCGGAGAAGCCACGGGGTTTGACGTCAGGACTTACAGGGAGGGACCCGTCGAAGGTCTCATAGGCCTTTTGGCTGAAGGCAATCCGCGCAGATTGGGGTTTGAAAAGGACTATGTCACCTGGGGGCTTCACCAGGAACTTGAAAAGAGGCTTCGGGAACTTTCCGCGCCGGTCCGGTTGGTGCCCCTTTCCGGTATTGTGGAGGATATGAGGGAAATCAAAGAAGAAACCGAGACCGGAGCCCTCAGGGCATCCGGGAAAAGGTTGTGCGCCGTCATGAAGGGAGCCATCGAATTCATGAGGCCCGGCCTCACCGAGCGTGAAGTGGCGTGGAAAGTGGAAGAACTCACCAGGGAAGTGGGCGCCGAAATGCCTGCATTCTCCCCCATTGTTGTCTCAGGCCCCAACAGTGCCCTCCCGCATGGGGTCCCCACGGACCGGATTCTGAGAGAAGGAGAACCCATCATCCTGGACCTGGGGGTCAAACTGAACGGGTATTGCTCGGATATGACCCGAACCGTTTTTTTGGGTGATCCTCCGGCTGAGTTCAAGGAGATCTACGGGGTCGTCCGCAGTGCCCAGGCAGCGGCCTTGGAAGCCATCCTCCCCGGCATTGAAAGCACTTTTGCCGATAAGATGGCCAGAGATATTATTCATGAGGCGGGATTCGGGCGTTTCTTCGGGCATGGACTGGGGCACGGTGTCGGCCTGGCCGTTCATGAAGGACCGAGGCTTGCCCCCAGAAAACCTGTTACGCTCAAGCAGGGGATGGTGACAACCGTTGAGCCCGGCATCTACATCCCAGGTAAGGGCGGTGTCCGGCTCGAAGAAATGGTTCTCATTACAAATGAAGGGATAGAAATTCTAACCCCAGATCCAAGGGTTTACAAATTTTAACCTGGCCTTTCTCGAGAACGTCCTATGGACAACGAAACTGCAGCACTCATAGATCGGTTCCTGACCCATATCATGGTCGAACGGGGCCTGGCTGAAAACACGGTTCGGTCCTACAGCAGAGATCTGATCCGATTTGTAACCTATCTTGACGAGAAGACGCTTACACCCCTGGGCTTGGATAGGGAGGTACTGAATGGCTACCTGCGTCGTCTGGGGAAAGGGCTGTCCACCAGAACCGTGTCCAGGCACATTTCCACGCTGAAGACCTTTTTCCGGTTTCTGGTGGAAGAAGGCATACGCGATACCAATCCGGCACGCCTCCTCGAATCACCCAAAATGAGCCGCAAACTTCCCGGCACCCTTTCTCCCCGTGAAGTGGAACGTCTCCTCGCCCAACCCAAGCCTGTTGATCCAAGAGGCCAAAGGGATACAGCAATGCTTGAACTCCTCTATGCCACGGGCCTCCGGGTCTCTGAATTGGTCACCTTGAAGCTCTCGAATATCAATCTTGAACCGGGTTATGTGAGAACCATTGGAAAAGGATCCAAGGAACGTATTGTGCCCATGGGCGAAAAAGCCCGGAAGGCCGTATCAACCTATATTGAAGAGGGGCGACTCAGACTCGATCACCGTTCAAGAACCGCCTATCTCTTCCTGAACTATTTGGGAAAACGGTTGACCCGACAGGGCTTCTGGAAAATTCTCAAGGATTACGCACTCCAGGCTGGAATAAAACATGATGTTACGCCTCACAGTTTGAGGCATTCCTTCGCAAGCCACCTCCTCGAGGCAGGGGCTGACTTAAGATCTGTCCAGATGATGCTCGGCCATTCGGATATCTCCACGACCCAGATCTATACCCATGTAACAAGAAAGCGCTTGATACATCTCCACGAAACCTGTCATCCCAGGCCATGAACATCTGGCCCTTCGGCAGGAGCCATCGAACAGGGCGGGAAAAAATGGCTGAAATAATATATTTCAACAACCGAAGAATCCGTCGACCGGATACCCTGACCACATCGGGTCCCTGGGAATTCAGACAAGCGGCGTGGAAAACGGCCCACTTTGTTCAAATGCTCCGTCCCGATGCATTTGCGCTTGAGGAATACCGTGGACAGCACCCAGAACTGAAAGGGAGTGGACCACTGCAGCTTCCTCCCCATTTTTCTCTGGTAAACGGAATGCAATCGACCATTAGAGGGATTTTTGCCTATCGGGACCGGGAGGACAAAATGCGGGACGTCTATCTCCTGGCGGGCCTGATAGACTGTATGATCAACCAGATCAATCCTGTCCTGCGCACAGCCTTATTAAGGGACATGTACAAAAAAGTGTTCAAGATGAAAAAGGCCCTGGGGATCGCCTGGTACGGGCCTCTCGATCATGTTCTTTTGCCCATTGATCCCTCCCTCCATAACGTTCACGAATACTGCGACGCACTGGCGGGGGCCCGGAACATGAAAGCGCTTTATGAAAAAATCAGGGAAGGCACGACTGAAATGTTTGATATCCTTTCCCTGAAATATGTCTTTTATTTTCCAAATGCTGAGGCATGACCATGAAGAAAGAAACAGAACTCACCGGGGAAGTGGGCAACTTGAAAAAAACCCTGGCCCGTCAAGAGAAGCTCATTGAAGGGCTCAAAATGGACAATCTTTTTCTTGAGACCCTTTTCGACGGGATCAATGAGGAGATCATGGTCATCGATCCGGACTATCGGGTGCTGAACGTGAACCGCGTTTTTCTTGATCATTACGGTCTCCTTAAAGAAAAGACCATCGGGAATAAGTGTTACAAGATAGCATCCCAATCAGGAAGTACCTGTCATTACCACCAAACCCCCCTGTGTCCGCTCAAGCGGGCCAAGGAAACCGGAAAACGTGTGGAAGTAACCCATCGTCTGGATGAAGCCGGCTCAGAGTTCAAGGAGATGATCCGCATTATGTACCCGCTTGTGGTGGAAGATGGGAAGCGGGAATACTTTATCGAAATCTCCCGGGACGTCACCGACTACCAGAAACTGATCCGCAGGCTCCAGGCCTCCGAGAAAAAATTCCGGGCCATTCTCGATACCGCCACCGATGCCGTTTTGAGCATTGATGAAAACCAGAAGATCGTCCTTTTCAACAATGCGGCCACGCGCATCTTCGGATACCAGAGAAAGGAAATCCTCGGGAAAAACCTTAACCTGCTTATCCCCTCTCAATATGGCGACCACAGGCGATTTGTCAAACGGTTCCTGGAAAAAAGGGTGCCCAACATCATGGGGAAGAGTCTTTCCCTCACGGCCTTGCGAAAAAACGGGGAACAATTCCCCATCGAATTGGGACTGAGCTATCTGGAAATGGACCGAGGTGTTACCTTTACGGCCATCGTTAGAGATGTCTCTGAACAGAAAAGGCTGGAAAAAAACCTCCTGCGGTCGGAGAGGCTCGCGGCAGTGGGACAGGCCGTGGCCCATGTGGCCCATGAAATCAAGAATCCCCTGATGATCATCGGTGGATTCTCACATCAGATCCGAAAAAACCTGGACGACAAGAAGGCTATTCAAAAGCTGGACATGATGTACGATGAAATCGGCCGCCTGGAAAACCTTGTGGCCAACCTGGGGGACTTCACCAGGGAATACCGGCTCGTCAAGAGGTCAACGGATATCAATTCGGTCTTGAGCGATGTCCTCAAAATTATGGCCGAAATCTACACGCCGGAGAAATATGTCTTCGTTGAAGATCTCGCCGCGGGTCATGATGAAATTTCCTGTGACCCGGACAAGTTGAAGCAGGTATTTATGAATATCATAGCCAACGGGATCCAGGCCATGGATGAAGGGGGAAGCATAACCATTGCCACCACAAACCTGCCCGATGCCGTCGAGATCCGCATCAGCGACGAGGGAATGGGTATTGAAAAAGAAAACCTCCTCCACATCTTCGAGCCTTTCTACACCACGCGTGACAGGGGTTCGGGCTTGGGCCTTGCCATATCCTACAAGATCGTGGAGGCCCACAAGGGCGACATCTGGGCCGACAGCCGGCCCGGTGAAGGTGCCACATTTGTCATTCGGCTGCCCTACGGATAGATCCAACGCGAAAATTAATTTGACTTCAGACATTCCAGCTGTTATCTTAAAAAGATTGACGCGGGGTGGAGCAGTCCGGTAGCTCGTCGGGCTCATAACCCGAAGGTCGTTGGTTCGAATCCAGCCCCCGCTACCAGTAAATTCAAGGGCTTACGCTGATTTGGTGTAAGCCCTTTTTCTTTTTTGGGTCATATTTGGGCCACATTTTTTCAGGTCTATCACTTTCCGCCCTCTGTCCGCAGCCTGTTCCCTGTCCTGTCCAACATGTATTTTCTCGTAGGCTCTCATCATCGCGGAACCGTCATTTCTCGTCTTTTTGGGTATCCAGGCATAATACTTGGTGAAGATCATCTGAAGAGAACTGTGTCCGAGCATATGCTGAACCCATCCTATGTTTTCTCCCTCTGATAAACTGATGGTGGCGAATGTGTGCCTTATC
>JBAPTR010000009.1:0-4916 GCA_049282265.1 Desulfatiglandaceae bacterium
ATCTTTTCCAATAACCATGATTTCGGTCTTTCTCTTTGCCACGGTAATCAAGAGGGATAGGAAAAAAACGGTTGAGAAAAGCCAGTTGGATATGTATATATCCGTAGCCAGACCTCCGGCCAGTACCCGCATGACAAAGAAAAAAGATACAATATAGATCTCCAGAAGGGCTATCCTCTTGAAATAGGAACTGTAAAGCACACTCATCAAGAAATAGGCGTAAACACAGGTTAAAAGGAGGTAATGAGGCAACAGAAGGAGAGACATACCAATCAGGATAGCCAAGAGTATCAGGCCAAGGAGGATCGCATCTTTGCCGGTGAGGATTCCTGATGCAAAAGGGCGCATGCGTTTCGTTGGATGGTTTCGGTCATCCTTTCTATCCATCCAGTCATTGAAAACATACCCGGTGCTCGCAGCAATACAAAACATGAGTGCTGCACCCGCTGCATACATCAACAGACCCATATCAGCCAGTTTTCCCCCAAAAAACACAGGGGCAAAGACGAGGACGTTTTTGATCCACTGATAGGGCCGGATAACCGCAAGGTAAGGGCCGAACTTTCCTGTTCTGTTTTTCTCTGACTGGGCGCCCATCGTTAATTCGGTCCGCTTGAAGTAAGTTCTTTGAAAAGTGCTTCAAAAGATTTTCGCCTTTGTTCAATCTTTATGATGTTCCCTCCTGATGCGACAATCAATCGTATATCCTCTGAAATACCCTTCTCTTCCACTTCCAGCTTATATATTTTCTCCTTTTGCCACATGAGATGAGGACGCCCTTGAAACGGAATCGCATCCAGCTTTATGCCCGGTAAGCTGAATGTCATTTCCAGCTTTTCGCCTCTTGAATAGAGCATATCCTGGACTGATCCTACATACCGCAGTTCTCCTTCAACAAGTATCCCCACACTATCGCAGAGGGCTTCTATATCCGGGATAATGTGTGTGCTGAAAAAGATGGTTTTACCTGCATCCTGCAAATTCCTGAATATCTTTGCTACAAGATCCCGGCCGAGCGGGTCGAGGCCGCTCATGGGCTCGTCCAGGATAATCAGCCGAGGATCGCCGAGGAGTGCTATCGCTATTCCTGCTCTTTGGACCATCCCTTTTGAAAAGGTCTTTACGTGTCTTTTTCCGGTATCCTGCAGGCCCACAAGTGTGATCAGTTCATCAATTCTCGCCTTTCCGGCCTGCTTATCCATTCCGCGAATTCGCGCAACAAGCGATAAAAGGTCAAAGAGGCTGAGATACCCATAAAAGTTCGGGTTTTCAGGGAGATAACCAACCGATTTCCTTGAAGCCGGGTCTCGTACAGGTTTGTCGTTTAGCCAGGCGGCCCCACCCGTAGGCTTCAGGAGTCCGGTCAGGATCTTGATAGTGGTACTCTTACCTGCCCCATTGGGGCCAACAAACCCAAAAATTTGCCCGTTCTCTACCGCTAAATCGATTCCCTTAAGGGACTCCACCCTCTTTTTCCGAACTCCTTTTTGGTACACCTTTCTTAACAATGATGTCCGAATGACTGTCATTTTTTCTCCAACCTTCTGCCAATTTGCTGGTGGTATGAACCCGCCCATCTTTCCCGATATAAAATATGCCCCCGTATGGATCCGGCGGGACCTTTTTGATTATGTGCCCTCCAATGAGGTCACCGATCAGTTGAGGACTCTTGCCGAATTTCTTCTCATATCGTTCAATGCCTTTTTCCAGAGAAAAGATTACTTCCAAGGCATTGAGCCGTTTTTCAAATTTCTTCAGAAAGAGCGGGTTTGCCGTTTCTCTGATGAGGGATTTCAGGTAGATGATTCCTGCCTGTGTTTGATTCCCCTGGTAAAGCATTCGTGCCGCCAAGGTGGCAAGGAGAGGGCTCCGGGGATTCAGCCTTGCTGCTGCTTTCGTATATTTCGCCGCGTTGATAGGGTCTTTCAGTTGAAAATAGTAATTCGCCCCGATAAAGAAAGGCAGATACCAATCCCATGGACGGTATTTGAACCCCTTTATCAAGAGCCTGTTCAGCACCGGGATAGCAGGTTTTATCCAGGAAAGAGTCCCCTGCGCGAAATAGTAGCAATCCATATTGTAAGGATCAAGGTCGGTGGCCTTATTCAAGGCATCGTAGATGAGTTTGAGTTCCGGCGTCTCCTTTCTAAAACCGACCTTTTCGCCAAAGTAAAACTCAGTATTGTAAAAAATGAGGGTTGACATGAGTTGCTTGTTCCCAAATGAGGAAACTGAGAGTGCAAGTGTAGGGGGTAGTCGGTGCAATCGCAATGAAGGTTCATACGTTCTCTGGATTTTCGGATAGTAGTACGTGGTTAATGCAACAAAAAAAATCAGCAGGATACACAGGCCGACTCGCTTCATGAGATATCCCTTCTCTCAAAAAGGATTACGGCAAAAAAAAGGCATACGGCAGCATACATCGTGCCGTAGGCAATAGAAACAAGAAGGAGTTTTCCGGATAAAGGCAGGCCATATATGGCATACGCCTTAAAATCAAAAAGGGCAAAATTTGGGAAGAGGTAATAAATGATGTCTGTCAATAGCCGAAAAACAGGGGGAAAATCTTTTCCCACCATGCCGGAAGCAATATACCGTCTGACGGTCTGTGTATTTTCGCCGATCGCATAGATAGCGCAACTCATGAGAAAGGGGAATATGCTTGACGTTGCCACACTGGTAAAAAGTAAGATGACTGCCCCGAGAATTGCGCAGGAAATAAGGATTCCGAGAAGAGCCGCTAAAAACTTCACCCAGGGAAAAGGGATACTTCCTTTTGCCCCGGCGGTCATAAGAAGGAGCCCTATTATGCAAAAGAGCCCGTGGATCGTGATTATGGCGAGGATGTTGAGAAAAAATCCGCCGTACTTTCCCAAGATATAGGAAGACCTTGGTATGGGTTGTGTCAGAACAAAATGGTTTTCCTTGGAATCTAACTCCCTTGAAATAAGGTTCAGACCAAAAAAAAGGCTCATAATGATGGAAAGGATGTGGATGACGGATAAGCCGTAATTAATGGCCACCTCAACGGGTTGCCGCATAGAAAAACTGCTGAAGACGGCCGTTGAAGCGATAAGAAGTAAGCCGACTAAAATGAGCCCTTGCAGCAGTCGATCACGAACGCCACCCTTAAATGTCGTAATAGCAAGAACAATGATCGATCGCACTATCGGCTCCTTAATACTGAGATAGTCTCCAATTTATGGATTAATACTTAGTAGGATTAATCGCCCTTTCCCATCGCAACGGGGACGTTGCGCCTACGTTAGGAGCAACCTCTTGGTTACGATCATGCTCCTACGGTAGGAGCGACTTCCAGGGCGCGATCATTCTCCTACGGTAGGAGAGACCTCCAAGTCGCGACCATGCACTTGGCAATATCATCTCCGAACGATGACGTTTTAAACACGTCAATTTGATTGTCCTTTTTCCAAAGGGTCAGGCTGCATGGATTTCCTATTTATCAAGTCCTTCCCGAATGCAGGGTATCAGGTTCAGGATCCAAAGCCCAGGTTCACGAGGTTATTGCTCTTCTAACAATTTCTGGGACATTTTACAAGCGGGCTTTGTGTAGTAATCATGACTGTCCTTGCATACCTTTTCAAAGCATGATCTTGCCTGTTCTTTTTCCCCCAGGGCAATATGGAGCTGCCCCTCTCTATAAAGCTGAAATGGGTCTCTGGTTATTCTGTATAACTTTTGGCGAATTACAATACTCTTATTGAGCAATTTTCTTTTTTCTGGATTATCAGATACCTCAAGAAGTTGTTTCTCAAAACTCTTCGCCAGTTTTTTGAGAAACTCTATTCTCCTTTTTCGAGACAAGTGTTTTGTCATGAGGTTCTTTTCAATGGCCTTTTCCAATCCGGCACCGCTGTCCAACCCTGCCGCATTGACCGCCGCCAGAGCATGAAATGGCGAGGCGCCGCTGAGTTTTGATGCAAGTTCATATTGTTGTTTTGCCTCTTCAATCCTCCCGGCGGCCTGCAATGCAATCCCGTATTCGTTGTGGCCTGGGGCAAACATGGGAGACTTTTTCACCACATCAGCGAAGAGCGTAATATTATTTTGCCAGACAATATTTCTGAGTGCGGTTTGCCACCCGAAAAAAAGAATCAAGCACGCCAGCGCCAATAGCAATCCCTTACCTTTTTTTCCTGACTCGTTCAAGAGGATGCCAACAGCAAGTGAGACACCAACCAAAGAGGTATAAAGGTATCGTTCCGCCAGGGGAGTCCATGCCATACGATTCACTGCTACAACGAGCGCAGGTAATACAAAGGCAATGCTCCACAGCATGAAAAACCTGATCCTTCCCCTTTTTCGCAAAAGCATCCAGACCAAAATCCCGAGGCCAACGACCCCCAGGAAAAAATAGGCGGTCCTGTTGATGTCTATGATTGCAAAATTCAACGGAAACGGCCACACCAGCTTTTTCAGGTAGAAACCGAGGGCCGTGGTCATACCCCTGAGCTTCAACCAATAGGGTACACCCACAGCGCTGTGGGCCCCCTTGATGGCAGAGGTGAACCCATTGTCGCCCGCAAAGTTAAAACCACAACGCATCCAGGTATAGGTCAAGAATGCCCCGAAAAAAGGGATACATCGTTTTGCTCGATCCCGCCAGAGCGGAACATAGACGGGACTTCCATTCCACAGCAGGCCAAGAACGAAGCAGATGAGAAGACCTGCCGCCACCTCTTTTGAGAGGAGACCAAGGAGAAGAGAAAAGGCAGCGATAATCTCCTTCCACCATCGGAATCCTTCCGTATTTCTTATGAGGATATTAAAGCTGATGAGGACAAAAAGGGTTGCAAGGAGGTCATATCTTCCGGATATCCAGTTAACCGGTTCCGTACAAAGGGGGTGCAGCCCGAAAAAGAGGGCTACAATCAGCGGGATGATGCTGTCCTCGC
>JBAPTR010000010.1:0-2347 GCA_049282265.1 Desulfatiglandaceae bacterium
GCGCTGCATCAAATGATCCGGATTGCCCGCGAAACTGCCCCAATTGTACTCGTTGGTGAAACTGACGGACGTAATGTGGGCGCGGGTCGAAAGCGCGCGCAGGGCCGCCATTTCATCCGACGTCAGAGGCCGGTCGATGGCGAGAAATTCGTAATATTGGTATTCGCTCATGGAAGCTTGCCTTTCAGGACCGTCTGGCCCGGAACGCGGAATCGTCTCCCTGGTGGAGAAAAATTCGGCCGTGAAGTTCTTTGTTTTCGATCACGGCCCATCCTCGACCGTTCGCAGGGTCCAATTCTTCTTGTCCCTCCCAGGAAAATTCGATCCGCACCTTCCCGTCTTTGGTTTCAATACGGCAGTCCAAATTTCTCTGGACCAGTCCAAACTGAAAATGCCCCGTGCCGTCCTTCTTGAACGTGAAATGCCCCGGGACTTCCATATTGACATACTCCTGGTCCCATGCCTCCATCTCAGCAATGAACCATGTGCCGATAAACGGTTTGATCTTTGCTTTCATCGCTTGCCTCCCTCATAAGTGGCGGCGTAGTTCATGGCTTTCTTGACGGTCGCCAGGGGAGGCAGGTCATGATCACTCCTTTCCATCCTGACTATAGTGCTTTCGGGTTTCACCTTCCTCCAAGCGCCGGTGGGCCAGCACAACCGCCTCGTGAAGCTTGCGTTCCAGTTCGGCCTTGGGCAAAGCCTCCGTCCAATACGAGGCCACCCGGATGCCGCTGCCTTCCATGTCCAGCAGGCGGACGGTTTCCTCCTTCTTTCCTGCGCAGAGGATCAGCCCGATGGGCGCATCCTCCTCTTCACGACGCTCATATCTGTCCAACCATCTCAGATAGAGCTCCATCTGTCCCTTGTCGCCCGGTTTGAAATCGCCCAGTTTGAGCTCGATGGCCACCAGGCGCCCCAACCGCCGGTGAAAAAAGAGCAGATCCAGGTAGTAGTCGTCACCGTCCACCGTGATACGCTTCTGACGCTCCAGGAAGGCGAACCCCACGCCGAGCTCCAGAATGAAGGCCTCCATCTCGCGCAGGATGGCGGCTTCGAGATCCTTTTCCGCATAGGCGTCCCTGAGTCCTAAAAAGTCCAGCAGGTACGGGTCGCGAAACACGAGATCCGGCGTGAGTTTGTCTTCATCCTGCAAGGTCTTGAGTTCCTGCTCGATCAGCTTGTCCGGCTTACGGGAAAGAGCGGTGCGCTCAAAGAGCATGGAGTTGATCTTTTTATCCAGGGTCCGGGTGGGCCATTTTTCGATTCGGCACATCTGAACATAGAATTCACGCTTGAGCGGATCGTCCAAGTAAATCAGGCGCTTGAAGTGGGTCCAAGTCAATTGTCTCCGCAACGCGGAGACAATCTGCTCGTCGGGAAAGGCTTCGGCGAACCGGATCATGTGCCGGAGGGACTTTTCCGAAAAACCCCGGCCGAATTCAGCCTCCAATTGTCTCCCCACTGCGGAGACAATCCCAGCGCCGTACTCGGCCCGCTGGTCCTTGAGGATTTCAAGCCGGATGCGTGTGCCGATCCGCCAGTAAAGCGCGCACAAGTGCTTATCAACTACCCGGGCAGCGGAAATGCGCGCCTGCCGGATCCATTCGCGCAATTCCGCCAAAAGGTCCTGCGGCGCGTTGGACAAAAGAGATGTCGCGAGTTTGTGCGGTGGTCGCGTCTTCTTTTTCATGGCTAATTGGCCTCCACGTTAAAGGCCTGGGAGCTTTCGTTGCCGAAGATGTCGATGACTTTGACCAGGATGTGATATTTGCCTGGCTTTTCGTAGGCGTGCGGTTCGGAAACGAGCGGCAGCTTGCGCTTATTGCGGGTACGGAAAGCCACCCAGCCCTGCATGAAAGTTTCGTTCTGGAAATCCCAGTCCACGGCCCAGTAGTCGATGTAGTCGGACCACTTCTTGACCTTGCTGCGCACCTCCTCGGGGATCAGGTCGGTGTTGGAAATTACGAAATCCTTTAGGGAGAGCTGCACCGCCAAATCACTCCCTCTCCCTCTGGGTGAAATCCGGGATGAGCGTTTTTGAATCTGGGCTTCCAGATAGGCCCGCTCGAAAAAGCGCACATCAACCTTGGCCGCGGCCAACTGCACATCGTCGTCAAAGGTGATGTATTCGTAGCCCGCCGTGTCGTCGACTATCCGGGCCAGGGTGGTTTTACCGCACTGTCGCGGTCCGCGGACCAAAACAACCGGGCTACCCTCCAGCGACTCTTCCAAGCGACTACGCGCAAATTGCGGGTATAGGATCGACTCAACCATTGTGTCCATTCGAAACCCAAATGTCCGGCCAAGTGAAATGTTTGCTATCGGCCAAATGAAAGGTTGTCTC
>JBAPTR010000011.1:0-17616 GCA_049282265.1 Desulfatiglandaceae bacterium
AAAAAGCTGGTTTATGCCGCGAGCGGCAGCCTATGAGCAACGAAGTGGAGGAGAACCTGACACTCTTTTCCAGACCCTTTCTAAACACTTGGGAGGGAATGGACGCCGATTTGGGGTTTAGCGTAAATTCATAGAAGCGCGTGGGGTTTGGGAGACATAAACCCCAAATAGCCGTCCATGTAGAAATTGGGTGCCAAGTGCACTATGAGAAAGGGTCTGGAAAAGACTCTCAGGCCCTCCTCCTGGTGCAGAAAATAAAATGGCTCGCTATGAGGAGCAGGTCGCGACTTCGTTGGAAGTCATCATCGTGCCCATGGACGGGCACGCAAATCAATGGGGTGCTTTGCAACCCTTTGATTTGTAAGGAAAGCGAAAATCACACTTTTCGGTTTCCGTCAGAAGAAAGTCCTGAGGACCGGACTTTTTACGGTTCCATCAATGTTGAATGGGAAAAAGGAACGTTGAGGATAACTTTTGAATCATGAAAGGGGGTAAAGTATGGGGACCAGAAAAATAGTAGTTTTGTTGGTGACAATTGCTCTGATATTGTGCATCCCAGCTTCCGGTTTCGCAGGAAAGATACAAAAAGAACTCGTGGAGGAGAGCACCCTTGATCAGGTGCTCAGACGCGGTGTCCTAAGGGTAGGCATGTCTACCTTCGTGCCCTGGGCCATGAGGGACAAGACCGGAAAGCTGGTGGGGTTCGAGATCGACGTAGCCAGAAGGCTTGCAAAAGATATGGGCGTCAAGGTCCAATTCGCGCCCACCAAGTGGGCAGGCATTATCCCGGCGCTCCTCACGGGCAAGTTTGACGTGATTATCGGCGGCATGGGAATCCTCCCGAAACGGAATCTCAAGGTCAATTTCAGTATCCCCTATGACGAGACAGGCATGTCTCTCGTGGCAAACAAGAAGCTGGCTGCGGGTTTCAAGTCCCTGGACGATTTCAATAAGAAGGGTGTGGTGATTTCGGTCAGGCTGGGAGCCACACCCGTTGCAGCCGCAAAGAAGTATATGCCGAAGGCCGAACTCCGGCAGTTTGACGACGAATCCGAGGCGATCCAGGAGGTGGTGAACGGAAGGGCGCATGCCATGGTCGCTTCTGCTCCTCTGCCGGCGTTTCTTTCCCTCAAATACCCCGGGAGGCTCTTTTTGCCCCTGAAAGGCACCTTTACAAAGGAGCCCATTGGATTTGCCGTCCGAAAAAGCGACTTTGATACTCTGAACTTTTTTAACAACTGGATAACCGTTGTCAAGGCGGAGGGGTGGCTCAAGGAGAGAAAACACTATTGGTTTGAAACGAGAGACTGGGAAGGCCTTCTGAAATAGGGTTCGGGGCAGTGACATAGTGTTGGAAAAGGTGAAGAAAAAACCGTCCCTTCTGGATATTGCATTGATATTTCTTATCTTGGCAGCAGGGACGTGGCTGTTCTACCGGATCAAGGTCGGTCTCCATTACCACTGGAATTGGTACGCAATCCCCCAGTATCTGCTGAGATTTGACCCAGAGGAAGGAAAATGGGTATCGAACCTGCTGCTCCAGGGACTTTTTGCCACGATCCGGCTGAGCATCTGGGGGACACTGCTGGCTGCTTTCCTAGGCGTTATTATGGGGTTGTGCCGCATAAGCAGAAGCCTGTTCTTGAGACTGCTCTCGAGGACCTACATCGAGTTTAACCGGAACCTTCCTCCTATTGTCCTGATCTTTCTTTTCTATTATTTTGTAACCACTCAGGTGCTGGGAAATCTAAATATGCAGGGTCTGATCCAATCCCTCCCGGCGAATTTCCAAGCCCTGGTAGGGTTCCTTTTCGGCCCTCCGAGCTTTATTGTCCCATTTGTGTCAGCCTTGCTCACCCTCGGGTTTTTTGAAGGGGCCTATATCGCTGAAATCGTCCGGTCAGGGATCCAGTCTATTGAGAAGGAACAATGGGAGGGCGGGCGTGCCATCGGATTATCGCGTTGGCAGTTGATGAGGCTCATCATCTTTCCTCTGACCATCAGGAAGATCCTCCCCCCCCTGGCAGGGCAGTTTGTTTCAACCATTAAGGATTCCGCTATTGTTTCCGTCATCTCCGTTCAGGAGCTGACCTTTCAGGGAATGGAATTGATGTCATCCACTTACATGGTCTTCGAGATCTGGATCACCGTAACGGTTCTCTATATGGCCCTGACGGTCCCTGTTTCCCTGTCGATCCACCGCCTTGAGGTCTACCTCAGGAAAAATATTTCATAGTGGAGTAAATTGATGATTAAATACACCGGGATCAACCACCTGGCCATGGCGACAAAGGACATGGATGGAACCATCCGTTTCTGGCGGGATCTTCTGGAAATGCGTCTGGTGGCCGGGCTGGGCAGGCGCGGTTACAGGCATTACTTCTTCGAGGTCTCGGAACATGACATGATCGCATTTTTCGAGTGGGAGAAGGTGGAGAATATTCCGGAAAAGGATCATGGGGTGCCGGTCAAAGGGCCTTTTGCCTTTGATCACGTGTCATTTGAGGTGGAAAAAGATGCGGACCTCCGGAACCTGAAGGGCCGTTTGGAAGGGGCCGGATTCTGGGTGTCTGAAATCGTGGATCACGGCTTTATCCATTCCATCTATTCCTTTGATCCCAACAACATTCCCATCGAATTCAGCGCTCCCGTCCCAGGGGTGGACATCAGAAAGCGCCCCAGGATGAAAGACAGGAATCCGAGCAAAGTGACCTTGGAAGGGGCCGACCCAAGACCCGGAATTTGGCCGGGAAGTGATCAACCTGTCTCTCAAAAGGAGATGGAGATTTATCCTGGAGAAGGCATGATCCTGACCGAAGACGGCGAAAAATAGATGGGGAAAAGCCTCCTTCACCGGAACGCTTCAAAAGACCGGGTGATTGTTTTCGGCCGGTATCCCATACCCGGAAGGGTCAAGACACGCCTTATTCCCGCCCTCGGACGGGTTGCCGCCGCAGATCTGCAGCGGCGACTCACGGAAAAGACCCTCCATACGGTAAGGGCCTATGCCTTGAAACATCACGCCCGGATCGAGCTTTGTTTTGAGGGGGGGAGCAGGGAAAGAATCAGTCGTTGGCTGGGGTACGGTCCGGTTGTTTCGATGCAGGGTGAAGGAGGGCTCGGCGACCGTATGCTGAACGCATTCGAGAGGGCGTTCGGAACCGGTTGTGAGCGGGCGGTGCTTCTGGGGACGGACATCCCCAACCTTGGTCGCGGTCATCTTGAAGAGGCCTTTGATGCGCTTCACGGGAGCGATGTGGTTATCGGCCCCAGCACGGACGGCGGCTACTGGCTTATGGGCCTTAAACGACCCGTGGATGTATTCGGGGGCATACCTTGGGGCACGGAGAAGGTCCTTGAAGGAACACTCGAACTGGCCAAACGGCTGGGCCTGAGAACCCGCATCCTGAACCCGCTTACGGACATCGACACCCTTGATGACCTGAGAGAGTGGCGGCAGGGGCAATTCCATAAGGGACCTTACGCCTCCGTTATTATTCCAACTTTGAATGAAGAAGAATCAATTCAGGGGACCATTGAAAAGGCAAGAGATCCGGATGCGGAAATCATCGTCGTGGATGGGGGCAGCAGGGATCGGACCCGTGCCCTGGCGGAGGCTTCCGGGGTGAAGGTGCTGGTAAGTGAGATGGGCCGGTCCGTCCAGCAAAACAAAGGGGCAGGGTCATCAAAAGGGAACGTACTCCTCTTCCTCCACGCGGACACGCGCCTGCCTGACCGCTATCTGAACCATGTTTTCGAGACGCTGATGCCCGCGATGACCGCCGGAGGCGCATTCCGGTTCAAGACCGACGCCCGCATCCCCCTCATACGGGCGGTGGAATGGATGACGAATTTCCGATCGCGCATTTTCCATCTGCCCTATGGTGACCAGGCATTATTCATGAAGAAATCTTTGTTCGATTCTGTGGGCGGGTTTCCCGAACGCCCTATTGCGGAAGATCTCTTCCTGGTGCAGCGCCTTCTGAAACGCGGCCGCATCAGGATTGCGGAGGGCGAGATCATCACATCCGGAAGACGGTGGCAACACTTGGGTGTGGTGCGAACGACCCTGATTAACTGGTTGATTATGGCCGGGTGTTGTCTGGGTGTGTCTCCAGAGGCCATGGCTCCACTGTACACTATCCCGCAAAAGGTGCCGGGAAATCAGTCACCCATCTCCGCCATATAGTCATCGTAAAGGGTCTCGAGTGCAAGCTTGTGTTTTGCTTCTTCCTGACGGAGCATCTTGAAGATGTTCCGGAGATCCTCCTTGTCCGTCTCTTTTTCCAGGTGGCGGTAAAGGGCCAGGGCTTTTTCTTCCCGCTTCATGGCAAGTCTGAGCATATCTGCGTAGGCCATATTCTTTTCATAGGTCAGATCGACCAGGTAATCGCTTCGTTTCATGTCGGGAATCCACTTGAATTTGTATCCGTCCACCGGTCTTTCACCTGACAGAAAACCTTCCAGGAGGGCCTGGTGCTTCCGCTCCTCCTCAGCGAATTTTCTAAAGACGTCTCGCCCTCCGGAAAAAGCCTCCTGGGAACCGACTTCCTCATAAAAGACGATCGCTTCCTTTTCTTTCCCAATGGCAAATTCGATGACTTCTTTGAAATCATTAAAGTTCATAGCTTTCCTCCTATTGATGGAATCGTAAAAAGTCCGGTCCTCAGGACTTCTAAGGACCTCAAAATCAGAGAGTCATGTTCAGAAGATTGGATATGTAGAAATATCGAGTATTTTCGCCGGGCATTGAGGGTTTTCCTAACGCTCCGGGCCTCCGGGTTTCATCCGCCGGAGTCAAGGAGCAGGGCGTGAGACTTTTTTTCAGACCCTTTCTCATAGTGCACTTGGCACCAAACACCGACATGGACGGCTATTTGGGGTTTAATCCGCCCAAACCCCACGCGCTTCTATGAATTTATGCTAAACCCCAAATCGGCGTCCATCCCCTCCGAAGTGTTTAGAAAGGATCTGAAAAAGAGTGTCAGGTTCGGCTCCTCTTCATAGCTCATAGGCTGCCGCTCACGGCATCAACCAGCTTCTTCCGAAGTCATCCTTATTCCACAAGCTTGAATTTGGGTTTTACGGCCCCGCACACTGGACAGTTTTCCGGAGCGAAGTCTTCATTGATATAACCGCAGACCTGGCACACGTAGTATTTTGTCTCGCGATCAGCGAGCATGTCGTTCATGGCCTTTTTGTAAAGTTCGGCATGTCGACTCTCCACATCACGTGCCTGCGAAAATGAATTGAAAGCCCCTTTATGTTCTTCATCAGAGGCATCCTTGATGAGCTTGGGGTACTCTTCCACGTTCGCTTTGATCTCGTTGTGGAAGGCCGCATCCAGATTCTCTTCTGTTGTGCCCACCTTGCCCCGCATCAGCATAAGGTACTTGCGAGCGTGAACCGATTCCGCGTCGGAAACGGCTCTGAACAACCGCGCAATCTGCGCATAACCATCCATTTCGGCCTTCTTGGCAAAGGCATCATTCCGGATAGCGGCCTTGGATTCTGCAGCAAACGCATAGGCCAGATTTTTCTCTGTTTTTTCGGACATGAAGATGACCTCCTTTAGGAAAGCTTAGAAAAAACAGGTTCATTTTCCTGATTGATTATGATAAAATTAAAATTGATAAATATTGAGAAAAAGGTTTCACAAGAAATTTAGCACAGGAAGGCCCTGTTTGTCATCTCGAAAAAAAGGAGTTGGGTCAAAGCAGGGCCGGAAGGTTATAAACTTAAAACAAGGAGAAAAAGAATGTCTTACACCGAAGAAGGCCTGAAAAAGAAACTGTTGGAGATGTACCCTGAGATCAAGACGTTTGGACTCAAGACGGAACTCAAATTCGATGAAGAAAAGCGGGCCTGGGTCGTCAGCTTCAGCAAAGGTTCCAGCAGGCGTCATGCCTTCCTCGACAAGGGAGATGCCGACGCCTGTATGGACGGCAATGCTTGCATCTATCTGGGGGTCCTGATCGCCCAGTACATAAAGGATCTCGAGGCGGAGTTGTCTGGGAAATAAGAATGCTGATTATCGACATTGGGCAAGAATAGCAGGGTTGCCCTCATGTTTATTGGTCGATTCCAACCGTCGCCGGCTTGAGAAGGGAGGTTCAGGATATGGAAAAGAAAACCAAAGAAGCATTGGAAGAGGAAAAGAAAAAGAAGGAACTGGAGGCAAAACTTCCTTACTGCACAACGGCTCCGAGCGCCGAACAAACCAGGGCATCTGCAGACGACGAGCCCTGTGATGACGGGACCGGCGGGGGAAATAACACGGAGGATGCGGAATGAAAAGATACGTGATCATCGGTAACGGCGTCGCCGGTACGACGGCGGCCGAGAATTTGAGAAAACACGATATGGGGGGCAACATAACGGTAGTCACCAATGAAGACCTCCCCTTCTATTACCGCGTAAGATTGAACGAATTGATCTCGGGAGACATACAAGAGGAAGACCTGGTGGCCAAGCGCAATGCGTGGTATGAGGAGCGAAAAATCGATGTGAAGCTCGGGACACAGGTTGTCAAGGGAAGCGCCGATGAGAAGTTCGTGCTAACGGACAGGGAAGAGAAAATTCCCTATGACGCGCTCCTGATTGCCACGGGCAGCCACTCTTTTGTCCCACCCATCGCCGGTTCGGAGAAGAAGGGCGTCTTTGCGCTTCGTGGCATACAGGACGCACGAGATATCGTGGAATGGGCAGGGGAGCGGAACGATGTGGTTCTCATCGGCGGAGGACTTCTGGGGCTTGAGGCCGGCAACGCCCTGGCGAAGCTGGGCAAGAAGGTAACGGTGGTGGAATTTTTCCCGAGACTCCTGCCGAGACAACTGGACGTGGAAGGGGCCAAAAGGCTTCAGAATATCCTGGAAGGCATGGGCTTTTCATTCAGGCTGGGGGCGAAGACACAGAAAATCACTGGGATTGGCAATATAGACGGTGTCCTGCTCGAGGGAGGGGAGAGGCTTCCTGCGGAAATGGTTGTCATTTCGGCCGGCGTGCGTCCCAACATGGAGCTGGCTGAATCCCTCGGACTGGAGACCGACAAGGGCATCAAGGTGGACGAACACCTGCGAACCAATCAACCTGACGTCTACGCGGCAGGCGATGTGGCGGAATTCAGGGGGATGCCCTATGGTATATGGCCTGCGGCCCTGGAACAGGGGAAGATAGCCGGGGCGAACATGGCAGGAGAAGATGTGAGGTACGAAGGGACCACCATGGCCAACAGCCTCAAGGTGGTGGGCATCGAGCTGGCATCCGCCGGCAATATCGACGCCGATGGAGAATTCGAATCAAAGGTCGTTCAGGATGAGAAGGTGTACAAGAAGATGGTGATTGACGGGAACAAAGTCGTCGGTTGCATCATGCTGGGGGACACCAAAGGCTTCAACAGGGTCACCAAGGCCATGGCCGAAGGGCAGGATGCGTCATCTCTATCGGATCTCTTTCCCGGCACTTGATGGGGTGATGTTTTCTGAGGTGCAGAGGTATGAAAATCAAGTCCATTTTTGCGCCGGTGAGAAATATGACCGCCGACGAAGTGAGCGCCTACATGGAGAAACACCGGGAAGGGTCCTATACTCTGCTGGACGTCAGGCAGGAGAGAGAATATACAAAGGCCCGGATACCCGGGGCCAAACTGATCCCCCTGCCCGAACTGACGGACCGTTTTGGTGAACTGGACCCTCGGAAACCCGTCATCGTCTACTGAGCAATTGGGGGGCGCAGCCGTGCTGCCGCGCAGATACTGGAAGGAGAGGGATTCAGGGAAGTCTACAATCTAAAGGGGGGGATCCGGGCCTGGCAGGGGCACGAGGTTGAGGGCCCCCCGGAGATGGGCCTGGAATATCTGGAGGGCATTGAGACACCCGGGGACATCATCCTGCTGGCCTACGGCATGGAAGAGAGCCTGGGGGGCTTTTATAAAGATGCAGCCGGGAAAACCCGTAATTCAGATGCGGAACAGTTGTTCACGAAACTGGCCGGCGTCGAGGAAAAACACAAGGATCAGCTCTTCAAACTCTATCGCGATGTTGTCGGAGAAGAGGATCGGAGCATCTTCGAATCCCATGTTGCTATGGGCGTACCGGAAGGGGGACTCAGAGCAGAGCAGTTCATGAAAAGAATCATGGGGGCTAAAAGTTCTCTTGGCGATGTCTTCTCCATCGCCATGATGTTTGAGGCCCAGGCCATGGACCTCTACATGCGGTACGCAGAGGTAATGGAACAGGAACAGGCCAAGGCCCTTCTCCATGACCTGGCTGAACAGGAGAAGGCCCACCTGAAGGTCCTGGGGATCATCAAGGACAAGGAGATGGTGTAGGAAATAGACGCTATCGGAAACTTGAAACGGTGCGATGCGTTTGCGTTGCACAAGACCCATTTACAAGAAACCTTCATCGCCTTCAACCGGTGGATAAGAACCTAATGATCTCTGTTTTTTTCCAGCCCTTTTTACCTGTTAGTCGGTTAAACGCCACAAACCTTACATCGGAAAGCGGGAAAACAGGGAAAGATAGTTTTGCGGGCCGATCTCTGTGGTCATGGTTTGATGGAAATCATTAGAAATCAGCATGTCGGCAAGCTCCTCGGATGAGATCCTTATCTTTTTTGGAGGCCCGGGAGGCCCATCAATCTTCTTGAACTCGACAATGGCCAGTTTCCCATCGTTTTTCAGAATCCTTCTCACTTCTTTGAGGGCCGTCTCGTGTGTATCGGCACGAACGAGATCATGTAACACGGTGGCCATCAGGCACATGTCCACGGAATCCTTTTCCAAAGGGATATCCCTGCTTACATCTGCCAGTATAGGCCTGATATTTCCTATTCCTCCGGCAGCTGCGGTCTTTCGCAGGGCCTCGATGCCGTCCTTCCATGCGTCTACGGCATAGATCACTCCATTGCTTCCCACGTATTCGGATGCTTTCAAGGAATAGTTCCCGGCACCGCACCCCAGATCAAGGAAGATATGACCCTTCTTGAGACCTATTTCCGCGAAAAGCCTTGTTGAATCGATGAGATCAAGGCTGCTGTTTCCGGCACCCAGAGGATTGATGTCCATAGATTTTTCTCTTTTGTTGAGGTTTCCACCGTTTTTTTAGAAAGTGACTACCTCATGTTAAGGAGAGGATTGGAACCTGTCAAGAGCTGGTTCGTTTTCACAAAATACTTGCACAGAAAGGTTTCAAGAATATACAAGGAAAAGGGAAGACAGATCTGTCGCCTGAATCCATGGGGAGGGGGACTATCGCCCGGACAGGCATCTCCTCGGCAACAGGTTGTGCGCCCATGCGGGGAACAGGTTGTTCCGGAACGCCACCCAGACCGTTGGCTCTCTCGTGGCCCAGTAGGTCTGAAAGCCCATCTGGTTCAAAGACGCGGTGCTCCCGGACTTGGGACCCACCCGCACAGGAAGCTTTGATTCCGGATCCCTGTGGTGGCAGCATGAAAAACTGCACCAGGCTGTTTTGCAGGATTTTCCGACCCGGGCGAAGGCAGTACGGAAAGAACGGGATGCCCTGGAAAAGGGATTCCTCATGAATGCTCCCAAAGAACTTGCAAGGAATTGCGGGGAGCTGACCGCGGCAGCCTTTCAGACAGCATGGGAAAAAAACAGCTGAATGGACGGATCTCGTCCGGGAGTTACCGGTCAAGAGAAGGCCTGGATTTTTCTGCCGGCGCTACTGGGAAGGGCAGAATCGAAAAAGCGGGATGGTGTCTCCATTACACTCCCTTTGCTCTTGCCGGGTACGTCTCCTTAATCATTTGCTCATTTGCGGCCATAAGCAGTAGTGATATTTTCATGGATGGGCGCGCTCTAATTTCCCGTTATTTCGTATTGGACTTGTCCTAATCATTTAGAGCCCGGAGGAAGTTATGATGAAAAAAAGCTATGATGTTATCATTATCGGCGCCGGTATCATTGGTTGTTGCGTCGCCTTTGAGCTGGCCAAAAAAGGGCACAAGACTCTCAACATCGATAAGCTGCCGGCAGCCGGCTATGGGTCCACATCCAACTCGTGCGCCATAATCAGGCTGCACTACTCCACACCCGATGGCGTTTCCATGGCCAGGGAGGGGTACTACTACTGGCTCGACTGGGGGAAGTACCTGCAGACGGTGGATGAGTCCGGGCTGATTAAATACGTCAACACGGGCTGCGTGGTTGTGAAAACCGAGAGAAACAAGTACCTCAAGAATGTCATGCGTTCTCTGGATGAGTTGAACGTCATCTACCAGGAGCTTGACGCGGCCGGAATGAAATCTGTGATGCCGATCATCGATAGCCGGGCCTACGGTCCGCCGGTCCTGTCCGGAGATGAACGTTTCGGCGAACCTACCGGCGATGCGGTAGCAGGGGCCATTTACGTCCCCGAATCGGGCTTTATCAGCGACCCCCAGCTCTCGACCCACAACGTCCAGCGGGCTTGTGAGGCCAAGGGCGGCGAGTTCGCGTTTAACGCGGAAGTGGCTGGAATTCTCAAAAAGGACGGCCGGGTGGCCGGCGTGGCACTCAAGGACGGGACCGAGATCAAGGCCCGGATCGTCGTGAACGTCGCAGGACCCCACTCCTACCTCATCAACCGGATGGCCGGAGTTGAGGAGGAAATGAACATCAAGACCAGGCCGCTCAGGCAGGAGGTCTGCCACGTTCCCTCCCCCGAGGGTTTTGACTACAACAGCCTGGGGACCATGATCTCCGATGGGGACGCGGGCTGTTACTCCCGGCCCGAGGTGGGCAATCATGTCCTCATCGGTTCCGAAGATCCGGATTGCGATAACCTGGAATGGGTTGATGATCCGGACAACTACAACAAGAACTTTACAAACCAGTGGAAGACCCAGACCATGCGAGGGGCCCAGCGGCTGGAGGGCCTGCCTATCCCCAACAAGATGCAAGGCGTCGTGGACCTGTACGACTGCTCCGATGATTGGATCCCGATTTACGATAAGTCGGACCTGCCGGGCTTTTACATGGCCATTGGGAGCTCGGGCAATCAGTACAAAAACGCGCCGGTGGCCGGAGTCTTGATGACCGAATTGATTCAAAAGGTGGAAGGCGGCCAGGACCACGATAAAGATCCTGTCAAGTTCGTCATGAAATACACTGGACGGTTGTGCGACATCGGGTTCTTCAGCCGCTTGAGAGAGATCAACCCGGATTCAAGTTTTTCCGTCATCGGGTGAGCCGGTTGGACGCTCCTGCTGCATAGAGGGCCTGGAAAAAAGGGGATTCTTCAGTCCATGAGGTCGGCGAGGGCATGCTCTATGGTGGGGAACTGGAAACGGAATCCGGCATCGAGGAGCTTTTTCGGGATGACCCGCTGACCTTGCAAAAGGACCGAGCCGAACTCTCCTTTGATCATTCTCAGGACAAATCCGGGAACCGCCGGCAGAAAGGTAGGCTTTCCCAGTGCCTTCCCGAGCGCCTTAGTAAATTCCCGGTTGGTGACCGGTTCAGGGGCCGTGAAATTGACAGATCCTGATAGGCCTTTCTGATCCATCAGGAAGAGAAAGATGTTCACCAGGTCCTGTTCGTGAATCCAGGAGAACCACTGGCTTCCGTTCCCCAGGGCGCTGCCCAGTCCCTTTCGGAAGAGGGGAACCATCTGGCTCAAGGCCCCGCCGGTCCGACCCAGAACGATCCCGAACCGGCATAGGAGAACCCGTACACCGAATGGCTCGGCCCTGAGCGCTTCCCCCTCCCAGTCTCCGGCAAGCAAAGCGAGGAAGTCTTCCCCTGAAGGGCTCGTCTCGTCCAGGAATTCATCGCCGTGGAATCCGTAATACCCGACCGCGGAGGTGGAGAGCAGGACGGTATCAAGGCCTTTTCGCCCCTCAAGAGCAGCAACCAGGTTCCTGGTGGTCAGGAGGCGGCTGTCACGAATCTCCTGTTTCGCCTTCCCCGTCCAGCGCCTGAAGATAGAGGCCCCGGCCAGGTTGATAAAGACGTTATGCTCGGCAGCCTGTTCCTGCCAGGGACCTTCCCTCGTGGGGTCGCCTTCAAGGAACGATACACCATTGGGGGGCCTTCGATCTTTCGAGACCTTCCGCGTCAGGACGGTCACCTCATCACCCCTTGCAATGAGTTGCCTGGTGATGTTCATTCCGACAAAGCCGGACCCCCCGGTCATGAATACCTTCATGATGATCTCCTCTTTTCACATCTTGGGCCAAATATATCACGAAACCATTGAGATATTCAAGAAGTGGATGGTGACCTGAAGCCCGATGAACATCTGGGAGGGCATTGTTGATGAACCCTGACAACGGCAGGATCAGGCATGGTTTCGAAGCTTGATTTGCATGGAGTGGGGCTGGTGGAAAGGAATTCAGGCTCAGGGAAAATGGAAAGGGCCATGCTTGGGCCGGAAGGAGAAGATCGGATTTGATGGTTGACACGGACTATGGTACCATAAAGGCTGCTATCAAGGAACCCGGCTGGAGAGAAAACAATGGATGAGAGTGTCGGCCGAGAGGCGAGGCATCAGCGTAAGAACTGAAAATAAGACACCTTTATCAAATGGTGTCGATTCCATAAACATAAGGAGGAAGCACATGGAAGCGTTGAAAGACTATTTTGAAAATACCAAAGGAATGGGCGTCATCGCAACTGCAGACGCGGATGGGAAAGTCAACGCGGCGGTCTATTCCAGGCCGCATTTTCTGGAGGACGGGTCGCTCGCGTTTATCATGAGGGACCGCCTCACCCACTACAATCTCCAGTCCAATCCCCATGCCGCCTACCTTTTCGTGGAAGAGGGGCCGGGGTACAAGGGGAAGCGACTCCATCTGACGAAGCTGAAGGAGGATGAGGACCTCGAACGGATACAGACCCTCGCCCGGAGACAATACCAGAACGAAAAGGAGGGCGGGAGGTTCCTGGTGTCTTTCCAGGTGGACAAGGAATTGCCCCTAATCGGGGCAGGGGAAGAGCGCCGGGTTTGATGGGCAATGGCGAACGAGGGGAGAGCATTGACACCGAACGGTATTACACATTGCTGGAGGTGCAATATGTTGGACATCCCCAAAGAGGCACTCTTTTGGCTGGAAAAGTTTACCTCAAATACAAAAAAACTTCTTGCACGCACTAAATATTGTACGCTATAATGTACAAAATTAATTATTTAAGTGAGGTGCAAAATGCAAAGACTAAGAATTAATGAAGATATCAAACCGTTGTCCGAGGTAAGGACAGGTATTGCAAACTTCATAAAGCAAGTCCACGATACAAAAAGACCTGTCATTATTACTCAGCATGGGAAAAGCGTTGCTGTTCTTTTGGATGCATATGAATATGAATCTATGCAGGAGAAACTTGAGCTTCTGACAGATGTTCAGATATCCCTTAATCAACTCGAAAATGGGGAAGGAATAGATCATGGGGATGCAAAAGAAAAAGTTTTGGAGCGGGCCCAAAAATGAAGATCATCTGGTCACCGTTTGCTATCGATAGAGCTTCGGAAATCGCTGACTATATTGCCCAAGACAAACCATCCGCTGCAGAAAAATGGATTAACAAAGTATTTTCAAAAGTTGAGCAGCTAAAATCTTCTCCGGAAATCGGCAGACTTGTCCCTGAAATCAGAAATGACCAATTCAGAGAGCTGATTTACGGAAATTACCGCATCATTTATCGTATTGAGAAGAAACAAATATCTATTCTTACAATTAGACATGGTAAGCAAATACTGCCAATAAAAGAAATTATGGCATAACGGGTTTAACGAGGGCATGCGGGAAAAGACTGAAATTCAGACGGATGGCCGGATCAGAAAGTGGGCAAAAATACAAGAAGTTGATAAATATCTTCGGGTGATCTTGTTGGAAGATGGTGAGACAATTCACAACCAATCAGGCCGGTAGTTTCCCAATATGCGACAGGGATCTGCTACCTCGATTGCTGGTGTGGACGCTTCATGTCAATACGCAAAAACCTGAACGACCCATTTTCCCCAAATCCACCGTCTAATTCAAGCTTGTTGTTTTGTGAAAAGCGATTGGGAGAGATTCCTGATCATCAGCAAGGCGTCAGATGTAAGTCGAAGATCCCGGACTTTGAGCGGGGGCGACGAGGAGCGACGACTGAGCCGTATGAACAATACGTCGCAAGGAGGAGCGACCGAAGTCAACGACACAGATGATGCCTTGATGGCGGATCAGGGTTTTTCCTTGCAATCTATTCATAGAGTGATAAAGAATATATTCGCCTTTGCCCGACTACGCAGAAAGCCACGAGCTTGTCCGTGGATGAATGCGGGGCAGGGTAATCCGCCGTAGCCTTATTGGGGCGAAGGTGGATATGCTTCGGCGGGTTCCGCTGAAGAATGTGGAGGTGCCGCGCGGTTGCGCGTGGGGCTCCACCGGAATGCTCTGCAGTTTGCTGCAGGGATGACCAGCCTGCGCCGGAGGCTTCGGCGCAACTCCGATCAGATACCCCGCAGCCTGCTGCAAAGTACTCTCTTCAATTGATTGGCCAGGGCTATCCCTGTCCTGAAAAAGACAGGATGCCCTTTTCAAATACTACGTTGGCACCGAAAAGCTTCCATTTCTGCCATGATCGTCGTGGGCTCGTTTGCCGAATTAAGGACGGTTTTTGTGCCCGACTGAATCTCACGCGTGTTATCCGGTTTTCCGAATAACATCTCGATTTGCGAGATATCCGGTTAGGAATCGGGCAAATTTTCACAAAATCAATACAGATTCCCTATTGACGGCCGCGGATATACGGAAACCATATAATCACTTATGCAATTTTGGAGGGATTGCTATGGAATGTTTGATGGATCACATAGTCTTGAATGTGGAAGACGAGGAAAGGATGATTTATTTCTATTCGAAAGTATTAATGCTAGCTTCTGAACGTTTGGAGGAATACCGTGCTGGAAAAGTACCATTTCCATCTGTTCGTATGAATTCAGAGACGATTATAGATCTATTTCCGAAAAAGATGTGGCAGAAGAATAACACGATCGGGAAAGGAATCAATAATCTGAATCATTTCTGTATTTCTATGAATAAAAAGACATGGGACGATTTATTGGAGAGACTCGATGCCAATAATGTTAATATAGAGGAAGGACCTGTTCCACGTTGGGGGGCTCGCGGCACCGGAACTTCGTTATATTTCCGGGACCCTGAAGGTAATCTAATTGAAGCAAGGTATTATGAGGGGCACGATAGCTCAGAGAGATGTTTGCTTGGATCATAGACAACAGCATAGGTGCTTGAAATTTTTAACGTAGATGGTTCCTTACATAACCAGTGCGTGGAGCAGACGGCACGAAGGCAAAGGTTTTAGATAAATAACGACTTAAATCGGTATAAATTTGTGCCGCTGCTCACGCTCAGCGTTCCTGGCGGCTTCGCCGCCAGGAATCGCGGTGCCGACTACGTCGAGTATCTTGTGCCGTCGCTACGCGCCGGAACAAGATACTCGACCTGACACCGTGAACACCACAATCAAGCTACACTTGCTTGCGCTGCCCCCGGTGCAGGTAAGCGGGTTCGGGGTCGGACCAAGGCAACTATCTGAAATAGTGAAGCAATAACTAAAAAATGGAGCTGTTTTTGGCCTTAGAGTGCCGTTTTTCCCGTGAAAAAGTGACATCTAAGAAAGAGGCAAGACAATGCCAAGAGCGAATCGGCATTACATTCCCGGGGTCATCTGGCACATCACCCATCGTTGCCACAAGAAAGAATTCCTACTGAAGTTTGCCAGGGACCGAAGGCGATGGCTGCAATGGCTTTTCGAAGCCAAGAAACGCTTTGGGCTGAGGGTCTTGAACTACATGGTGACCTCCAACCACATCCATCTTTTGGTAAAAGACAACGGCGAAAAAGGTGTCATCCCTAAATCCACATCTATTAACTTTTCGGCTTCAGCAAGAGGAGGAATAACGGCATGCATCCGATAGGCCCGGTAAACGCGCTTTATCCCATGCCCACGACGCTGGTGGGAACAACCGTTCACAACAAGCCAAATTTTCTGACCATCGCCCATGTGGGCATTTTAAACCATGGGACACCCCAGTATCTTTCCATCGGTCTCGGGAAGATTCACTATTCCAATGCCGGTATCAAAGAAAACCAGGCGTTCAGCATATGTCTGCCCTCGGAAGAACTCATGGTTGAAACCGACTATTGCGGGATCGTGACCGGAAAGAAGACCGACAAGGCGGCCCTGTTCAATATTTTTTACGGGGAACTGAAGAAAGCGCCGATGATCCGGCAATGCAAGGTGAACATGGAGCTCAGGCTCCATGATGTCCTGGACTTTTCAACCCATGACATCTTTATCGGGGAATTGGTGCAGACCTATGCAGATGAAAGCGTGCTCACCAGCGGGAAAATCGATGTAGCGAAGCTGAGGCCCTTGCTGTTCGACATGGCCAGTGTAAAATACTGGCGTCTGGGGCCGTCCATCGGGGATTGCTGGAGCATAGGAAAATCACTGAAAAAGGCAGAGAAATAACCCACTATCCATTTGTTACCGGAGGAGGTGTATCCATTGTCAAAGCAGGTGAAGCACCCACGGGGGTGGGTGAACCGGCCACCCCGCTGATAGCCTAGGCCTTGGCAAATGCCCTTGCCGCAGCCACCGGTAAACGCTATTATCGGCTGCCAATCATACTTTAGTTGGTTCCGGGTCGGACCAAGGCAACTATCTGAAATAGTGAAGCAATAACTATAAAATGGGGCTGTTTTTGCCCTTAGAGTGCCGTTTTTCCCGTGAAAAAGAAACAGCTACGAGAGACGAGGATATGCTGGAGCGAAATGGCCTTACCTCCCCACATCCACTTGACGCTTCCACACAATTTTCCACTCGGAGGGGAATATCATGGTTCTGAAGGAAAAAGCATTCATCGCACTGTTGATATTGACAGTCCTCCTTATCATTGGGGCGAGCTATTTTTCGTTTTTCCCGGGCGACGTGCCGGTGGCCCGTTTTGTTCAATGGATTACGCCCAAGTCTACAGGGTGGGCACATTGGATTTCCTCAACCGCCAAGTTCCCATGGTATCTGTTCCTCATTGCCCTTACAGTGGGGCTTTCCTGGTGGCGTGCCGGGTGGCGTGCCGCCTTGCTCGCTTTAGCCAGCTTCGCCGGGATGTGGCTCCTGGGAAAAGCCCTCGGCCCTGTTATCGGCAGGCCCCGACCTTCGCCTGACCTGGTGCATGTAGCGGGCAAGCTCTCCGGGTATTCCTTTCCGTCCATTTTTGGCCTGACGTATGCCTCAACCATCGGATTCCTTGCAGTTCTATTTAATAGAAAAGCGTCGGGAGTGCTGCGAATAACCGTTGTTATCCTCTGTGGTCTTTTGTTGCTTGTGGGCTGGGCGGCTCGTATCGCTCTCGGCGCTCACTGGCCGAGTGATGTCATCTTGTCTTACTTGATTGGGATGCTTTGGGCGTATTTTCTTATCCGTTTCGCGTAAAGTTCATGGGACTGGGGTCTGGCCGCGGCAAGTGCTCGATGTGCAAAGAACAACGGCTGATTTTTCTTTCCAGAATTAGCCTATAGTGGGTTTTTGGAGGGCAAAAAGGGCATTTGATCACACAGGAGGTAGCCTAATGTCTGCAATACGGTTCAGTATCGGTGGGAGGGGTC
>JBAPTR010000012.1:0-4706 GCA_049282265.1 Desulfatiglandaceae bacterium
TTGTTACGGATCGGCACGCTTTTTGTAAGGAAGCTAAAACGGAATTGAAAATTATCGTTCACCTATGTGGAAAAAGGTTGAAATTTAAAGACGTGGGGAGGTCGGGCAGGAAAACCGTATTATTCGCACGCGACACTCAGGTGAGGGGACATGTTTATGCTGGAAATATTGACTGTCAGGATTAAAGGAAAGAGCTGTTCGGCGTTGCTCTTCATTTTGCTTTTTGTCCTCCCATTCTTCACCGGGTGTGCTTCCATGCACGAAATGGCATGGCATGGAGGCTTTTCAGAAGCAGGAGCGCTTAAAAAACCGGCTTCCGAGAGCGCGGTGCCGCTGGAAGGAAGCGAGGCATCCGCCCAGAAAAATGGGGAAGAAAAGGCCCCGGCAGAAAATATACAGCAGACCGAGTCACATCAGGTGGGATCAGAGAAGCCCAAGCCGGTTTTGGGGCAATCTCCCGGAGTAAAGTCTTCTTCTCAGGCGGGCTCCCCTGCGAGCCCTCAACACCGGCCGCGACAGCTGGTGAAGGAAAAGCCCATCCATGTGGAACTGGCATTTGACAATGCGGATCTTTATGAAGTTCTCGATGCCACCCTTTATGAACTCTTCAAGGTCAATTACATGGTGGACCCGAGCCTGAAAGCAAAGGTTTCATTCCATATTTCAGGGGATTATACGAGGTCGCAGTTTGTTAATATTCTCAATAATACCTTACAGTTGGACAATCTCGCCATTGTCAGGGGTCCGGGCGATATCTTCAAGATTGTCAGGCGACCCATGAGTGCAGGGGTGGCCAATGCGCCGCTGGACAGGGAAGGAGACGCCGGGGTCGGGGACATTACCCGCATGATCAGGCTGAGATACATATCCTCTGCAGCCGCGCTCAAGAATGTAAGCCCTTTTATGTCTAGGGGAGCGATTCTGACTGAGGATGCCATGACCAATGCCCTTATCATGACGGACACCTCCGACAATATCGACAAGGCTGCCGCCATCCTCAGCGCCCTGGATGTCCCCTATTTTAAAGACATTTCGTGGCGCCTCTTTCCTGTAAAAGAGATCGGCGTTTCGGATCTGGCCAAAGATCTCGACACGGTGTTCAAGGCCGAAGGTCTTTTTACCAGGCCGGGCATGGACAAGGGCGCCTTTCAGATCATCCCGCTCAATACCATGAACGCCCTCCTGGTTGTCAGCAAATGGCCTTCCATCATGACCTTGATCGGGAAGTGGGTCAACGTCATGGACCATGCCGATAACTCCGGATCAAACGTATTTGTCTATTTTGTTCAAAACGGTTCAGCGAAAGAGTTGGCGGATATCCTGAAACAGGTGTATGGCGGTTCCGCCCCAACCAGTTCCAATAAAGTGGCGATCGTAAAGCCCGTCCAGAAACCGACCGAAGCCGGCGGCGTGGGCAATGTCTCGGGAAAGGTTGAGATTATCCCTGATGAGACCAACAATGCCATTGTTATTAAGGCGAGCGCCCGCGATTATGCCCTGATTAAGAAGGTCCTGCAACGCCTGGATATCGTACCCAGACAGGTCTTGATCGACGTGATGGTGGCGGAAGTCGGCCTCACGGGGTCTCTGCAATATGGTGTGGAGTGGTATCTCCAGGGACGTAACAACGGCTACACCGTGCAGGGGTCCCTGGACCAGAAAGTGGGCCGGCCTTATAATACTCCCCTCGGATCTTTACAAGGATTTTCCTTGGGAGTATACAATCCGGTGACTTTTCTGAAAGGGCTCATGTATGCCCTGGGGAGCGACGGCGATGTGCAGGTCCTCTCATCGCCCAATATCCTGGCGGTTGACAACAAAGAGGCCTCCATTGAAGTTGGAGACGAACTGCCCTCGGTAACGGGACAGATAACGGATATCACCTCCGGGACCACCCTTACCAATACCGTGCAGTATATCAAGACCGGCATACTCCTGAAGGTTACTCCGCATATCAATTCAGGCGGCCTGGTGAAAATGGAAATTTCCCAGCAAGTCAGTGATGCGGGAGCTTTCAACGAGGCCCTGCAATCCTATACGATCACAAATAGGAGCCTGAATACCTCGCTGGTGGCAAAAGACGGAGAGACAATCGTCTTAGGCGGGCTGATAAAATCCAAGAAAACCAATTCACAAGCGGGGATACCTTTCCTGCGAAAGATCCCTATTCTTGGATACCTGTTCGGCGGAGGGACGAAAGAGGCGTCAAAGACGGAACTGATTTTCCTGATCACACCCCATGTGATAACCAACCGAACCCAGGCTGATGCCATTACAAGAGAATTTTCCGAAAGGGTGCACGATTTAAAGAGCATGCTAAAAGAAAGAACGGATGGATAACAGTTTATATGGGTCAAGGGACTTTATTAAGGACCAAGCCGTTTGACATCTAAATTCAAATCATTCCTTTCCCTTATCATTGTTGGGCTTTCCTTTGTTTTTGCCTCTTATCCCGTCAATGCATTCTCTCAAGCCGCGGCTCATAACCGGCCCGTAGGCATCATTATTTCAAAAGAGATTCGGCCTTTTATCCGCATGGTGGAAGGCATTGAGGAAAACCTGAGAATGCCCAGTTGTCGAATCTTCTTTGATAAAAGAGGGATGCCTTATGGATGTGACTCCGGCAGCAAAGGGATTGGTCCTGGAAGATTCAGTGTAGCTGTGGCCGTGGGACCTCAAGCCCTGGAGTATCTTATACGCCATGAATGGTCCGGTCCCCTGGTGTATGGGATGATTCTCAATCCGGATGCCATTACCATGCATACGGACAGATTCTGCGGTGTCTCTCTCGACATCCCTTATTGGGAGCAAATTTCTTCTATTCACAAGATCTTCCCGCTTGTACGACGACTGGGCATTCTCTATGATCCTGCGAATAATCAGACAAGGTTTGAGAGGACAAAAAAAATTTCCGGCCTACAAGGGATCACAGTAGTCCCTCTTGTTGTGACGAAAAAAAATCCAATATCCGACTATTTTGAAGAAAAAATTCGGGACCTGGATGCCATAATTTTCATTCCTGATCGCACTGTTATTTCGCAGGCCGTTGTCCAATATGTGATAAAAAAAGCCATCCTGCAAGGCATTCCATCTATTGGGTACAATCGCTTTTTTCATGATTCAGGCGCCGCGTTGAGCTTCGTTATTGACTATAGGAAAGTGGGGAAGCGTGTGGCCGGGCAGGTCAGGAATATATTGATGGGCAGGCCCTGTGCCCGCCTGGTACCTGATTATAAGATTGTGCTGAATGTTCGAGTAATAGAAAAGCTGAATCTCAGATTGGGCGATAATCTGCCGAGCGCTGTTGAGAGAGATTGATGCATTTTGATTCAATCAATTCGAGGCTGATGTTTGTGGGGATGTTTTTCATCGTAGGGACTGCGGTGATCATGGCGTTAGTGGGGATAGGATTGACTACCAATTACCTGGGCATAAGAACACATGAAAATTTTAAATTGCTCGCTTCATATATTGCTCGCAACGTGGAATTGGGAATCCTCTTGGAAGATCGCCGCATGATCGAGAAGTCGGTAAAGAATATGCTGGAACAGAAGGACATTGAAAATATCCTGGTAAGGTCAAGCACGGGAGAAGTCCTTGTCAATGTTGGGAAAATCAAGGGAGACGGCCTTGACGAAAAAGTGGAAGCCCCGGTAACATCCGCCCATATGGCAACCGAAGACCTTCTGTTCACAGAGGGCGGGGAACAAAAAGAGATAGGAAGTGTGTTACTGACCTACTCCGGGAGGAGCCTGAATAAACTGAAACAAACCATGGCCCTTCAATTCATCCTGATAGCGCTCGCCCTTTCCTCCATTCCCGTAACAGTATATTGGCTGCTTGCACGGTCTATAGTCGCTCCCCTGAGAGACCTTTTGGAAGTCTCCGGAAAGGTTTCGGAAGGGAATATGGATGTCAGGGCAAGAGGCGGGCGTCTGCTGGAAACCAGGACATTGGCGAGGGCGTTCAACAACATGCTTCTGGCAATTAAAAGACACCAGAAAGAACTGGACGAGGCATACAGGAATATATCAAAGCAGCATGCCCTGGCCGAGGTGGGAAAGTTTTCCATGATGGTGGCACATGAGATAAAGAACCCACTCGCCATCATGAAGGGCAGTTTGGATATATTGAAAAAGGAGAACCTGCCCGAGGAGACAAAAAATACTATGTTTGACTACCTGTACGAAGAAATAGGAAGGATAAATAAACTCGTGGAGGATTTTTTGCTCTTTTCCAGGCCGGGTGAGCCGGTTTTCGCTGAATTGGAAATGAACCAAATAGTGAAGGATATGGTGACGAAGATGGGAATAGTAAGGGAAGGGAACATGCCGCAAATAGAGATGCATATCGAAGTGAAAGAATGCGTCCTTTTATGTGATCCCCACCTTATGGAAAGGGCGATCCTGAACATCCTCAGGAACGCTGTTGAAGTCTCCGGACCCGACGATATAGTGGAAATGGGAACGGTTTCAAATGATGATCATTGGATTCTGTGGGTAAAAGATAACGGCCCGGGGATCAGTTCTGCAGACCTGACACATGTGTTTGAGCCTTTTTTTACCACCAAGGCAAAAGGAACAGGCCTTGGACTCGCCATGACAAGGAGTATTGTTGAGGCCCACGGCGGACAACTTTCCGTCAGGAACCGCAGTTCAGGCGGGGCCTCTTTTGAAATCAGACTCAATAGAAAGGCGGAGTGAAGA
>JBAPTR010000013.1:0-2854 GCA_049282265.1 Desulfatiglandaceae bacterium
AAGACTAGCACAATATGCCAAGTTTTGCAAGCTTTTTCAGCATGTTATATGATATTCGCAATATCCCTACTCGCCTGTCTTTTCAGCAACTTCCGGTTTTTGAACCTTTCTTCGCCTTCTTTTCAGTGACATTTTTTGGTAGGTTGTGCAAAGGTCTCTCTTTTTCAAGCTATTTAACAGGGTGAACAAAACCCCAGCACCTCAGTAAAAGGAGAAGGGAAGCATGCCAAGTATTATTCGCCTGTCCCCTTTCCTCTTGACCAACCTGGTCTAAATGGCTATACTAGGTTTATCGCTTTTCCAAAATAGGAGTACGCAATGATTATCAATGTGTCCAAAGCTAAAACAAACCTTTCTAAACTTATCGATATGGCTTATCACGGCGAAGAGGTGATAATTGCAAAGAATAACTTACCCCTTGTTGAATTAGTGGCGCATAAGCCTAAAGCAAAACGCAAGCTTGGTTTACTTAAAGGAAAAATCAACATTCCAGATAACTTTATGGATGAGGATGATGTGATAAATGCCATGTTTTATGGGGATCACTCGTGAAGATTCTCGTTGATACCCATATTTTTTTATGGATGTTGTCCTGTCCAGAAAGGCTCAATGATAAGAGGCGCTATGAACTGGAGTCTCCAGCAAATGAAATCTTACTGAGTGCCATGAGCATTGCCGAGCTGATGATTAAACGTTCGATCGGCAAAATTGATTTCGAGTTTGATCCGCTTGAAATGGCGCAAAAAACGGGGCTTGAGATACTCAGCTTTTCCGGGGCCGAAGCCATGGTTTTGGGCGAATTGCCACTTCACCACAAAGATCCTTTTGATCGGATGTTAATAGCGCAGGCCCTTATAAACAGGCTGTCACTGATGTCTGATGATTCCAAATTTTTTCAATACGAATGTAAGGTTATTTGACCATATACAAGTCTGCTTCTGACTGTTGCTCTATTTGATGACAATTGGCTTTTATGCGCAGGCCGCCTCACTTTATGGCCATTCGCATTGAAAACGGTTACTGGTCCTGCGAAGGATGAAGACTTGCCCCCTCTTCCCGCCATTTTAGCCCTCAGCATTTTTTCAATATGGATGTAATGCGCTGTGCGGCCTTGCCGTCCCCATATGGGGAGACCCCTCGCGCCATTGACTGATAATAATTCTTGTCGTTAAGCAACTTTTCCGCTTCTGAGATGATAAGTTGTTTATTCGTTCCCAACCAGCCGAACCACGCCCGCCTCAACCGCTTCAGGACACTCGGTCTCATCTCTCAAGACAAGCACCGGCTTGCCCAGTGCCGGCGCTTCCTCCTGAACCCCGCCCGAGTCGGATATTATCAGATAGGCCTGTTTCATAGCCTGCACAAACTGCCCGTAGCCGAGGGGATCGACCAGATGAATGCGAGGATGCCGCCCAAGAATTCCCCGGGCCGGTTTCAGCACATTGGGATTTGGGTGAACAGGATAAAGGAGTTCCATATCGCCATTGCGTTCTACCAATTCGCGAAGAGCCGCGAAAGACTCCTGCATTGGTGCACCGAATTTTTCACGGCGATGGGAAGTGACTAATATCAGAGGTGGTCATGACCGTAGTCGTATCACCTTGAGCCAGGACTATATCTGGGGAAACTTTTTCCAGCACATCACCCAACGCAATCAACAGCCTGGCAGTCAGCCCGGTAAGTTCCTGAGCCTCCTGCATGATATTCAGGTCATAATCCAGAGTGATATCAAAAATGGACAAGACCTGATCGAGCATCTGACGATGCTGTGCAGTAGCAGGGACCTTGACATCAGCCCACGCTTGTCCCTTCAGTGAAAGTATGACCGGGGCCATCTTTATAGCCTCCGGCCGCGTTCCTACCACACAAAGCACACGTTTCTTTTGTGTTATTTTTTCGGTTTTTTCCCATACTATCTGTGTAATCTGTGTTCATCTGTGTCCCATTTTGTTTTGTATGTAATGGTTCAAATCAATTCCTATTTTTCCGGACACGGATTTTCGCAGATAAGCACAGATTTTGTTCTTGCTTTTCCCCTAAACCATCCATCTGTTCTGTGTTCATCTGTGGCCCATTAAACTCCAGATATGGCTCGGCGAAGCGTCTATATGAAACCAGCTATTCGGCAGGCAAACAACGGCACAGTGGACGTCATATCCTCGTGAATACCGATCCTCTTCAACGTAAACACATCAGCATCAAATTGGTTCCAACCCTTCCTTGGCGTCACAGCAACCCAACGAACCTCCTTTCCTCACTCCTTTTCTTTCCGTGAAAATCCCATTTGATATCATTCCCACATTTGGTTATTGTAAAATCAACGTATGGAAATGGAGGCCTCGCCCATGGATGTAATCAGCTTGACCATCGACTCCAAGAAACGTATCTCACTTACCAAACTGCTCCCTCCCGGAAACATCCGTTCCGTTCGAGCCTACACGGAAGGTCATCGAATTGTGCTCGAACCCATGATCGAAGTTCCGGTAGAAGAGGCCTGGCTTTTCGAAAACAAGGACGCTTTCAAAAAAGTCCTCACCGGGTTGTCTCAGGTGGGATCTGTCAAACGCGGATCTTTTGCCAAGTACACCAAATAGAGACCCATGCATGAACTGATTTTCACTCCCCAAGCCGATGCCGACTTTCGGGAGATTGAGAACAACCCTTCGCAAAAGGATGTCCTCCAAGCCGTCAGGAAATGTCTTGGGTTTCTTGAAACCAACCTGCGACACCCGTCTCTAAACACGCACGAATTCAGATCCCTCAAAGGCCCTAATGGGGAAAAGGTCTTCGAGGCATTTGCCCAGCAGAAAACATCTGGCGCTTACCGGGTCTTCTGGTATTATGGCCCTGAGAG
>JBAPTR010000014.1:0-65201 GCA_049282265.1 Desulfatiglandaceae bacterium
CACCTGACCGGTCCCTTCTTTGCCTCCTCCGCACGGACAGACGCCACGGCAGAACACCGGAAAACCGATCGAAGCCAGTTCACGGCTATCGCGTATAGCACCATCTATCACTACGCCGGCGAGACCTTTACGAATTGACATTCGTGTGGTTAACTCCCCCCAGCAAGAAGTCGAAAGGTTGCCATATTCATTTACAACAATCACATCGCCTGGCTGGGCAATCTTGATCGCCGCATGTGTTGTTTACCCCGCTATAGCGGTGAAAAAGGTCTATAGATTGGCAAAATAATGCGACCGGTGATATAAGGATGCCGGAAATAGCGAGGTAAGGAATTGACCTTGGAAAAATAACCAAGCCCTACCAGGAAGCAGGTTAGAAGGTTCAGGCCCCGAAAGCCTGCTCCCTGGCGAGCAAGGCGCCGAAAAATTCAGCTGCCCTATATTAACACATTCGAGACGATTTGGGAGTACGAAGAATCGTTTTTGTCCGGTCGGATAGATTTTTCTTCCTGGATAGGACCGGAGTGTCCCATATGCGGCGGACTGCATTGCTATCGTGAGATCTCTCCTTACTGGCGATATGCCATCGAGTTATTCCCGGAGTTCGAGAAGAAGCGGATCCCCATTGCCCGCTTTTTGTGCCGAACGAGCCAAAAGACCTTTTCCTTATTGCCGATCCAGTTGATTCCCTATTTCCAGTACACGCTGAGTGCGGTCCTGGGGACACTGCTCCTGGGTCTGGGATGCCGGCAAATGGGACAGCGGGGTTTCCATGGCGCCTCGGTGCAGGTCGATCCGGATAGTCTGGTCACCCCCTGGCTTGTGGCCTGTTGGCTCATGGTGGTTCTTAGAGGACTCCGACATGCTCATGTCGTGCTGGGGCGGTGGTATGATCTCAACACCATACGCACCCCACAGAGGACCAGGGCATGGCAGGAGGTGTCCGGCTATCTTCTCTGTTTTGGATGGAGACCGCAACTCCATTTCAGGCCTCTGCTTTGGGAAGTGCTTCACCGATACAGCCGGACGACGAAACGATTTCTCTTCGGAATCCCTTCTCAGGAACGCATTCGGCAGTGACCTTTTCCCATGAAGGCATGTAGAGGGCTTCTCAAGTCCCGGTTTGTTCTCAAATCCTTCCCCTTCTTCCCCGTTTGGATCTCTTTCTTTTCATGGACCGGCCTTCCTCCACGAGGGCGAAACCCCGTTTTGGGGAGCATGGGTACACAGCATTGCTAACGGCTGCTTTTTCAATGGGTTATCCATGGGCCGTCTACCGCGGTAATCGATGTTCCCTTACACCACACAAAGAGAAGGAGAAAACACGAGATGGAAAAAGAGATTCGAGAGAAGATCGCTTTAAAACGCTACCAGATCATCAGCCCCGTCCTGGCGGAGCCCGCAAGGGCCCAGAATGAGTACTTCCGAAAACAGGCCGAGTGCGAGCACGACTTCCCCCGCTATGGTCTCAAAAAGGTCAGCGTCTCCACCATGAAGGCCTGGTTGAGAAAATACCGGACGCGTGGTTTTCAGGCCCTCAAGCCAAAGGACCGCTCAGACGGAGGTAGGCCCAGACGCTTAAACGATCAGGCCCTCAAGGCCATCGAGATCAAATGCAAGGCCTACCCTTACTGGACCGTGCAAAAGCTCTATGAAAACCTCCGGGATCAGGGCCTTTTGGGCGATCCCCCCATTCACTACAACACCCTCCTCCGGATCGTCAAAGACCGGGGATGGCTCCCAGTCCAAACCCGCAAGGATGTGCGCAAGGCCTTCGAGGTGGACAACATCAACGACTTGTGGGTCTCGGACTTCATGCACGGCCCAAAGGTCCGCTTCCAGAACCGTTCTGTCAAGGCCATCCTTTGCGCCATCATCGATGATCACTCCCGCATGGTGGTGGGTCATGCCTTCAATGCCTCAGAGACCATCAGTTCCCTCACCTTGGTCCTCAAGGAGGCCTTCCTGAGCTACGGGATCCCGAAAAGGCTGTACGTAGATAATGGTCCTAGTTTTTCTTCCCAGTTGCTCACCCGCAGCTGTGCCCTGGCCGGCATCTCCCTCATCCACTCCAAACCCTACGACAGCCCCTCACGCGGAAAAGTGGAAAGGTTTTTCAGGACCGTCCGTGACCGGTTCCTCTCCGGAATCCAGGAAGGCATTACCCTGGATGAGCTCAACGAGGCCTTCTGGCTCTGGCTGAAGGAGGACTATCACCACAAGCTCCATACCGGCATCGGCGAAAGGCCCATCGACCGCTACAATGCCTCCGTTGATAGAGTGCCCATCCGAAGACTCTCCAAGGCCGAACTCAATGAGATCTTCCTCATCCGCTACGAACGGGTGGTCAATAATGATGCCACCATCAGCTTCAAGGGTTCCCTTTTCGAGGTCCCCTCCGCTTATATCCGACAGAAGATCGAGATCCGTCATCCGGTCGATGATCCCGACGAGCTCTACCTCTATGACAACGGCGTTCGAGTGGGACGCATTAAGTTGTTGGATAAAAAGGAGAATGCCCGCACCTTCCGGCCTCAGCAGGTCTCCACCAACATCTCTTTTCACAAGGGGAGGGTCGAGCCATGAAAGATCTGCTCGCCTGGTTCGGACTCAAACGATTCCCTTTTGAGAAGAACATCAAGAGCCAGGACGCCCTGGATACCGGCCCCTTCAAAGAGTGTTTGGCCCGTTTGGACTATATCAAACGCCGGGGCGGCATCCTGCTCCTGACCGGAGATCCCGGGGTGGGAAAGACCCTGGCTTTGAGACGTTATGTGGACGGCCTCAATGATAATCTCTTCAAGACCTACTATACGCCTCTGGCTACCCTGAGCAGGGCCGACCTCCTCTACCACATCAACCGTATGCTGGGCCTGACTCCCAGGCTGTCCAAGAGCGCCATCTATAATCAAATACAAAAAACCCTTCTGGACTCCAAGGATCAGTTGGGCAAGACCATCCTCCTCATTATCGACGAGGCACACCTCCTCCAGACCGGGCCTTTAGAAGAACTCAGGCTCCTCACCAACTTCAAAATGGACTCCTACGACCCCTTCATCCTCATCCTCTCCGGACAGTCCGATCTCCGCAGAGTCATGGAGTTTGCCGTCATGGAGCCCTTCAACCAGCGTATCGCCATGCGTTACCATATGCCCGGCTTAGGACCGGAGGAAACCAAACTCTATGTGGATCACCATCTCAACCTGGCAGGCGCAAGGGAGCCTCTCTTCGAGGATCATGCCTTCGAGGCCGTCCATGAAGTATCTTTCGGCATCCCCAGAAAAATCGGCGCCATTGTCGAACAAGCCCTTACCTACGCCATGTTCGACCAGAAACGCACCGTCACCCCAGACATGGTGCTCAAGGTCAAAAGCCTCCAGGGGTAGTTCAATCATGCCCGGAGAGGATCAAGTCCTGCTCCCCCCTCCGGGCATCTTCCTTAATATTGCTTCAACCTCCGCTGCTATATCTTCCCCGGTCACTTTATCTCGATAGAAAAAAACAAAACCGGAAAAATCTTTTTGAAAATATCCCCTCCTTCAAGCCCCTCTTCGGTCAAAATACTACATCAAAATCCTGTCAAAATAATGTGGTAATCAACAACCAGATTTGCGTCGCTGTGTTTTGCAACGTTATTGAGGGCCTCAAGCAATAGCTTGTAGATCACTGTTTTCAAAGGCTCTGGTATTCTATTCTCTTCTATATCAAATATTTTTTCTACCCTGATACCTGAATAGACTTCCTGAAAATCCCGGCAATACCAACTGATAGTTGCAAGAATTCCCAGATCATCGAGTATGGGGGGTCTCAAATTTCTGTAAATCCGCTTGGTCTCTTTCATGGTTTCTTGGACCATCGTGACGACCTGCCTTAATGAGTTTACTTCTTTCCCCGCATTTCTTTCCACATCATCAATATGCTTTTCGAGACTGTATTTAATGGCGGTTAAACTTGCCCCCAATATGTCATGGAGGTCCTGGGCAATCAATCTCCTTTCATTTTCCTCGGCTTCTAAGAGCCTCGAAGAGAGAATACGAATCTGTCTCTCAGATTCCTGAACAGCCTTTTTCGCCTGTTTACGTTCCGTGAGGTCAATAAATGAAGCCATCCTACCGGCTATATTACCGTTATTATCTGTAACATTTGAAGAAGAGACTTCTACAGGAAACTTAGTACCATCTTTATGCTGAGCCACAAATTCCTCAGTCTCCCCTTTCGTTTCATCAATGATAGTCTTGACATCGGCAAATTTTCTCACCTCTTCTGTCGGGAAAAGGTCTGCTGCGTTCCTTCCCAGTATTTCTGATTTTGCATACCCGAATACTCTCAGAAACGCGGGATTGACATATTTAATCCGTCCTTCAAGGTTTGTAATAATTACCCCACTCGCTGAAGAGTTCAGCGCATCATATACAATGCTCAATTCCTCTTCCATTCTCTTGCGCCTTGCTTCCAGTTCTTTTATCCGCGACATGCGTCCGCGCAGGTCCTCCAATTCATCCATGAGCCGCTTTCTTGTTTTGGCCTCACCTTTCATTTTAGCTACCCTGTAAAGAGCTGCAAAAGAATCTATTTTTCTTTCGATGTTGGAAAAACATTTTTAGCTCTCTCATCAGTCATAGAAAATAGGGAAATTAACCTGGCAAGTCAATGGCGTATATGTAATTTCAACACGCCTTGGAGACATTTGTGAATGGATGGAAAATGTAATACGGAAAGGTAGGAAGCTTTGGTTGGTAAGATTCAACTCAACTATTTTTTTCACCGATTCGGGAGTGGCCTTCTTTTTCCAAGACACGGAATCTGATCCTGATCTGTCTCTTAATAATCCTGTCAGTCTTCTGCTCAAGGCATTTTAATGCAGCCGCCATTATCTTCGTACTGTCAAACGCCGGGATTCGCGCTTTCAGCCGATTAAATCGATCGAATGAATCTTTATCAAGGAGTATCCTTAGTTCCCGCCTATTTTCACTTTTCTTTCTGTGTTTCCACCACATGACATGTTTGCGTGTATTTTGATCTGTTGTCACAGAATCTCGGTAGTTGATACGTTGTCCTTTCCACTTCTAATTGATAGTGATATGCCCCCCTATCAAAATCAAGCCAATCGATGAATAAGGCACATCCTGTATTCATTTGAATGAAACCCTGTAATACAATCCAGATGTTTCAACAATCCAATTCGGATGGTAATCAAATTGTTCATATCTCAGGCGATATCTATTCATCCTCCTGGTCCAAAGACTTTTGCAAAACAATGGTAAAAACAGAACCCTTCTCCAATTTACTTTCAACACGGATTCGTCCTCCATGACCTTCTACAATGGTCTTTACCGCGGCCAAACCCACACCAGAGCCTTCATACTTTTTTGTACCTTTTCCCCGATGAAAGGCGTCAAAAATATGGGGAAGATCTCCCGGATCAATCCCTCTTCCTTGATCTTCTATCCTGACAATGACGTCGTTCTCAGTCTCATGGGTGGTAAGAGCAACATTCCCTTCACGTTTCGAAAACTTAAAGGCATTATCCAAAAGATTGGCAAAGACCCTGCGAAGCCGCTGAGCGTCAGCACTGATAACCGGTAATGCTTCATCCGTTTGAAACTCTAAATGAATTCCACTTTGTTTGGCCTTTACCTGATAGGCTTCAAAAAGCTCCATTAATTCTCTGTCCAAGGAGGTAGGCCCAAAATCCAGTTTCAGTTTGCCGGTTTGCAGGCGGGCAAAATCCAGAAAATCTTCGACCATAAATTCCAGGTTCCCTGATTCTTTTCTGATAATTTCAAGATATTTTTTTTGTTTTTCTTCACTCATGCTGGGCGCCCTTTTTAAGAGGCGTAAAACAAATCCTCCGATAATAGTAATTGAGGATTTCATGTCATGGGCAAACATGGAGATGAGATTGTCCTTTTCTCGCTCCATAGCTTTCAGTCGGGAAATATCATGAAACGCCTCAACCCCGCCGATAAGGCAACCTTCATCATCAAATAGGCCTGCGGTATTCATTCCGACGTGTACGACTTCTCCCTGCTTATTGCAAACGGTTGTTTCCATTTGAGATACGGGTTTCTTGTGTTTGAGTACACCTTTTAGAGGACAATTGAACTCACACATAGCTCCTTTCAGAACCGCGCCACAATAATGACCTAATGCCTCTTCTTCTGAATAACCGGTGATATCTTCGGCCCGGGGATTAAACCCTGTTATCTTAAAATCGGCATTCACCGTTAAAACAGCTACCGGAAGGCTGTCAATAATAAATTTGTAAAAGGCTAAATCATAGCCCTCATTTTTGTCTACTGCAACGCCGTTTTGCCTTTTGTCAACATGGGCCATAAAATCTCCTTTTGGGAATTCAGACTAATGCGTTAAGGACACAACTGGAATTATGAACGACCCCACCACAAGCAGCGGGGTATCAAAACCAAAACCATCTGAGGCCCAAGGGGTGGGGAATTATACTCTTGACTCCTCGGGCTGGATTGAGACAAGACCTGAGGAAACGGAGGTCAGGTCATTTTTGAATTGGAATGGATAAATCATATTTTTGTCAGCTTTAAAGTAAATGGTGTTTCCAATGTATTCCTGCTTCTCTATTCATGTATTTTTGCCTAAAAAGACTAAATTGGATGGACCTTGGGACAGACTTTTTCTCTTGAGGAAATTTCCGAAGACCAGACTCAGCATACCCCGGATGCCTTCGTAAGGGAAACGGCGTCGAACAGGGCATTTTTTACTTATGCCCCCAAAATACATGATTTCCCTTATTTACCTATTACGCTTTGTTTATCTATCATGTTAAGATAAAGGTCACGTCAAACTGATGAGGAAAAACTCTCTGGGATCAGGGGTAAAATCATTGATGTGATTGAAGAGGTAAAAAGAAACAAAAACGGGGTTTCATGAAATACGGCTCTGGTCTAAGGGCCTCTTCTTCACCGGGTTGGATTCTTGGGCCATGAACCCGGAATGCTCCGAGCCGATCAACATTTCGATCAGATCTTCCGTTTCAAAATCCTCTGCTTCGGAATCTACCTCAAGCGTCTCATGAGACATTATTGTTCCAAAAACACTAATGAGACGATGCTTCAACAGTTATTCCTTGGATTCCAGACCCGCTGCCATCCCATGGGTTCGGCAGGTCAAAAAAAAGCGCCGTAATATCAACAAATAACAAACGGCCTTGAACCTGAGACAAAACTGTCTCATCACCCTGTGCCAAGGCCGGTCAACCATTTTCTAACAAGATGTAACCTATTGAGTTTATAGACTTTTCATTGCTACGGAAAAGCGTGCACTTTTGGCATGGAACATGCTCCTAAAGAAGAGAGAAACTGCCCGAAGAGGGCTCGGGGGTGAAGCATGCGGCCGTGCGATGTGAGCATAAGACGGACATTGAAGCTTGTTGACGAAATGGTGGAACTCGCTGATTACGGAGATTCCGTTAGAGAGGATGACGGGTGTGGTGTACTTTATGGTATCTTGAGAGATTCCGCATATAGAATAAAAAAGCTCGCTGAATCGGAGCGTATTGCTCACGAGAAGAAAGGATGGTGAAAAGCCTGATGTGATCGGGATTTTCACTTGAGAAGAGGTCAGGATTAGCTGAGAGGGAGGTGATGTGTTATGATGGGTCTGGGTGAGCTGAAAAAGAACTTGGAATTGATAGAAGCCATCGACTGGGACATGACTCCTGAGGAGGCCGTCAGGTTGTACCTGGAATGGGGGAACAACTGGAGTCGCGGTTATCATATGATCAGATCCAAAAATGACGTCTCCCATTATTTTGTACTGAATACGTGGGAAGAGGATCCCATTATCTATTTCGTGAGGCGAAACTCTGAAGGCTCCGTGGAGCTGGCAAAGATCGAAGTCCCGCCGGGGCTCAAGAAAAGAATAAGGGAAAGTACCTATTCTCGTAAGGGCATCTACGCAGTTGAAGACGAAGTCAAAGACTGGTTGAAAGAGGAACTTAATACGGAATAGTCAGAATTTCGAGATGGAGAGTGAAACCTTCGGGCCTTGCAAAAACCGGTTGGGGACTTAAAGTAAAGGAGGAGAAAACATGGAACAAAAGGTGCTGGATGCCATGAAGAAGGCTGGAAAACCCGTCAGGCCGGGCGATGTAGCCAAGATGCTTGGTGTGGAAGGGAAAGAAGTATCCAACGTAATCAATTCATTGAAAAAACAGGGAAAAGTGATCTCACCGAAGCGTTGTTATTACGCGATAGGAGATTGATAAAGATTGGCAACCGCCACCCGAAGGTTTCAACTTACTAATGAACATGGAGGATCATAGATGCAAAAGGTATTGATCGCGTATGGGAGCAGAACAGGAAATACGGAAAAGATGGCAGAGTATATTGCTGAAGGGGTTCGGTTCAGTGGGGATGATGTAGCGTTGAGAAAGATAACGGAGCTAAAAAAGGAAGAGGATTTGAAGGGATATGATGCCTACATTTTCGGCTCGCCTACGTACCACCGGGACATGATCGGGACGATGAAGACATTCCTGTTTCTGGCGCAGAAGGCAGGCCTGGAAGGAAAAATAGGGGGCGCATTCGGCTCTTATACCCACAGTGGCGATGCGCCGGGTATCATCCTTGATACCATGCAGTATGTATTCAAGATGAAAATAAGCGACCTGGGTTCCCTCAGAATCAAGGAAGCCATTATCGGCACCCCGGATGGGATGAAGGCGTGCCAGGACTACGGACGTTCCATTGGCGCGCAATTGAATGGGTGAGCAAAAGAACGAAGGAGAGCTGAAATGGCAAAACCGGAAGAGATGTGGCAATGCCAGACAACGAGTTGCGGATATATCTACAACCCTGATAAAGGGGACAGGAAGGGCAAGATCCCAAAAGGCACACAGTTTGAAGACCTGCCCGATGACTGGAAGTGCCCAATCTGTGGTGCCAGTAAGAAGGCCTTCAGATCATTGGCAGGCCCTGGATATGTGATTGCAGAAGGGAGTTAGGGAATCATGCCATCGACTGTTTTTAGAAAGGTTCATCAATATAAGTGCCCATGTGGGTACACATACGAGCCCGAAAAAGGGGATGTGGACGTCGGGTGGAAACCCGGAACTCCTTTTGATGATTTGCCTGAACAACTGACCTGTCCGAGATGCCAGAGGGCGAAAGTGCATTTCAGGGAAAAACGGTTTTCTGTCCCGGTCACTTTATAAGAGGGAACAACCCGGGCTTCTCCTTGCAAGATCATATTCTGGAGAGGAGGGTTGAGTTACATGTCCGTGACCGAGGGGTCGCTCCTATACATGATGATCATTCAATGCGTTGTGGGAGCAACGTCCACGTTGCGATAGAGAAGGGAATTCAACCCCGAAATTTTGAGCTGATATCAATTTTCTAATGAGGAGGAAGAGAGCGATGGAATTGAAAGGAAGCAAGACTGAGAAAAATCTGTTAACTGCATTCGCCGGGGAGTCCCAGGCGAGGAATCGTTACACCTATTTTGTAAGCAAGGCAAAAAAAGAAGGTTTCGTCCAAATGGCCCATATTTTTGAGGAAACGGCCGCCCAGGAAAAAGAGCACGCCGAGCGGCTGTTTAAATTCCTGGAAGGCGGTGAAGTGGAAATCTCTGCGGCGTTTCCCGCAGGAGTTATCGGCTCGACACTGGAAAATCTCAGGGCTGCTGCGGGTGGTGAGCACTATGAATGGACCGAGATGTATCCCGGATTTGCAAAAACTGCCAAGGCAGAGGGATTTACTGAAATTGCCACGGTCTTCAGTAACATCGCGGTGGCCGAAAAGCAGCACGAAAAGCGCTACAACGATCTGGCAGCCAATATCGAGGCAGGACGCGTCTTCAAGCGTGATGAAGAAGTCGTCTGGAGATGCCGGAATTGCGGCTACCTGCACGTGGGGTATGAGGCGCCGAACACCTGCCCCGCCTGTGACCATCCACAGGCCCATTTTGAATTGCTGGGAGAAAATTATTGACGCATACGGCAGGCGGGGCATGAACATTCGATGCCCCTGCCGAGAGCGTGCTGTGACTGGATGAACTATGTTTGAAAGAGAAAAGAGGTTTATTATGGAAGAACGTTCTGGTATGATTACTATGAAGGGAAGTCCCCTTACGCTTTTGGGGACCGCTCTGAAAGTCGGTGACCAGGCCCCGGATGTTGAACTGTTAGACAACGGCCTTGCGCCGGTGGCCCTTTCATCGTTTGATAAAAAGGTCCGTATCGTCGCGTCCGTGCCGTCACTGGATACGCCGACCTGCGACATGGAGACGCGGAGATTCAACGAAGAGGCCGGCGGGCTGGGTGATGAGGTGGTGATTATTACGGTCAGCATGGACCTGCCCTTCGCACAGAAACGGTGGTGCGGGGCCGCCGGCATTGACCGGGTCATTACCCTTTCGGATCATCGAGACGCGGCTTTCGGACAAACCTATGGGGTACTGATAAAAGAGCTTCGTCTGCTGGCCAGGGCCGTTTTTGTACTGGATAGGGACGGCGTTATCCGGTACCTTGAGGTTGTCAAAGAAGTGGGGGAGGAGCCCGATTACGAGGCCGTCCTTGATGCAGTGAAGGGGTTGGTATAGGTGGAAGGAAGATAGTCTTTTGGGGCGGATCGTCCCGCTGATGTTACTTTAAACAATTTGGAGGAGGAAAATAAGATGGCGGAAAAACTGGAAGTGTACAAGTGTGAAGCATGCGGGAATATCGTATTGGTGATGCATGCCGGCGGAGGGGAACTTGTCTGCTGCGGCGAGCCCATGAAACTCTTCAAGGAAAACACCGTGGACGCTGCCAAGGAAAAACACGTGCCGGTGGTGGAAAAGACTGCCGACGGATACAAGGTGAAGTTGGGTGAGGTGCCCCATCCCATGGAGGAGAAGCACTATATCGAATGGATCGAACTCGTGGCCGGTGAGAAATCGTACGTTCAGTTCCTGAAACCGGGCGACGCCCCGGAAGCCCAATTCAAGATTGATGCCGGTCAGGTGACGGCACGGGCATACTGCAACCTCCACGGTTTGTGGAAAGCGTAAAAGTCATAGGGGGAATAGTTATGGGAGAGTGGAAATGCCAGAAGTGCGGGTATACCCTCAAGGCCGAAAGACCGCCGGAGGACTGCCCCTCCTGCAAGGAGAAGTGTGAATTTGTCGATGTGTCGTGCTACATACCTGAGTGCGGCGTAACGGGTTCAGATGACAGGCTGTAACAGTTGAGGTTCCGGTTCAGGGTTCACGATTCAAAGTTGAAATGAACGCTGCGCCGGAACCGTGACGAACGGAATCCCTTGCCTGAGCAGGTGGGGGAGATCCTTGATAGGTTTTGGCATTGCATGATCATCGGTGAAGATCGGTCGTTAAAGGGAGGACTGAAATGTCTGAAAAGAAATACCGCGTAAGAGCGGAGTGTCCCCATTGCGCTTGTGGGGATGTGAGCTTTCTTGGCCCTGAAAAGTTGAGGGAAAAGTTTATTGGCAATGAGGATGAAATCGAAATCCTCTGCCCGCTGTGCGGGACCAAGCACAAGGGACATCTTGAGGAGATCGAGGAAGAAAAATAAAGGGGAAGAGAAATGAGAAAAGCTCTGGTGGTCTACGCGACGAGGACGGGCGAGACCCAAAAGATTGCGGATTTGATCGCCGAGGGCATCCGGATGGAAGGCGCAGAAGCGGAGGTCGTAAATATCACGACTATCAAAACGGAATCCGACCTCGCGGGATATGACGGCTATATCTTTGGTTCCGCTACCTATCATGGCCAAATGATGCAGCCCATGAAAAAGCTGCTGTTCCTGGCGGAGAAGGCCAACCTGGAAGGCAAGGTGGGCGGTTCCTTCGGGGCCTTCGGGTGGAGTGGTGAGGCCCCTGACCGTATTTATGACACCATGAAGAATATTTTCAAGATGGATATGGTCGGCAATGCCTTGAGATTGAAGTCCTCATCATTGGGCGGTGGAGTCCAGATGGCCCAGGGATATGGGAGCGATATTGCAAAAAAAATGAAATAATCCAGTCTGACTGCTTCTGTGACGAATTTGTTGCAGGCGTAGGCAGCTCAAGGAGGTGATGGAATGGAGGAAGCCAAAGAGGTAAAAGCGAAAAAGGAAGCGAAAAAGCTGAATATACGTGAGGCAACCATCTGCGAGACGACTGCCCAGATGCTGGAAAAGGCGGAAAGGGACGGGGTTGAAACCTCATTTCACCGGGCGGCGGATATGAAGGCCTGCCCCATCGGAGCACAATCAGCCTGCTGCAAGCATTGCTCCATGGGCCCTTGCCGGCTGAATGCCAAGGATCCTTACGGGAAGACAGGCGTCTGCGGGGCCACCATCGATACCATTGAGGCGAGGAACTTTGCCCGCATGGTGGCGAGCGGCGCTGCGGCCCATACGGACCACGGCATGGCCATGCTGGACCTCTTCAGGGAGGTGGTTCACGGGAATATTACGGACTATCGTATCAAGGATCCCATCAAGCTCCAGGATGTAGCCGCGGAAATCGGCATAGAGGTGGAAGGGCGCTCCATTGAAGACATCGCCATGGATTTCTATGGAGAACTGGAGAGGACCTATACGCAGGTGGAAGGGGAGATCCCGTTCGCGAAGCGGGTGCCGGAAAAGACCCTGGAGACTTGGCGGAAACACGGGGTGGTTCCCCGGGGAGCCATGCGGGAAATCATGGAACTGATGCATCGAACTCATATTGGTGTTGACCAGGACTACGAGAATATTACCAAGCAGATCAACCGGACCGCCCTTTCCGATGGGTGGGGTGGATCCATGGTGGCAACGGAGATATCGGATATCCTCTTCGGCACGCCGACACCCGTGCGCACTGAAGTGGACATGGGGGTACTGAAAGAAGACCACGTGAACATCATTATTCACGGGCATGAGCCCAACCTTTTTGAATCCATGCTTGATTCGGTCAATGATCCCTCTCTGATCCAGGTGGCAAAGGATGCGGGTGCGGAAGGAATCAACCTGGTGGGCATGTGCTGTTCCGGCGCCGAGATGATGAGCCGGCACGGGATTCCCCATGCAGGAAATTTTCAGTCTACAGAGGAGGTCATCGTGACCGGTGCGGTCGATGCCATGGGGGTGGATATCCAGTGCATCAAACAGGGTCTGTCAGCGGTTGCTGACTGTTACGGGACCAGGTTTTTTACAACGAATCCCCGCTGTCATATTGAGGGAGCAGAGCACATTGAGCTTGATGAGCATAAACCGAGAGAGTGTACGGATGCCATTGTGGAAATGGCTATTGTGCGGTTCAAGAACCGGAAACTTCCCATAGAAATCCCCAAGAAAAAGACCACTGCAGTGATGGGGTTTTCCCATGAATATGTGAAGTATATGCTTGGCGGGACGTTCCGGTCATCTTACACACCTTTGAACGATAATATTATCAATGGTCGCATCCGGGGTGTGGCTGGGGTGGTCGGGTGCACGAACCCGCGGGTGAAACAGGACTGGGTCCATGTGGAATTGGTCAAGGAACTGATCAGGAACGATGTCCTGGTGCTCCAGACAGGGTGTTCCCAGATTTCACTCGGTAAGGCTGGCCTGTGTACGCCCGAAGCAGCTCATCTCGCCGGAGCCGGTCTGCGGGAAGTCTGCGAGACCGTGGGCATGCCCCCGGTCCTGGGCCTGGGTTCATGTGTTGACAACAGCAGGATCCTCATCGCCGCGTCCGAAATGGTTAGAGTCGGGGGACTTGGAGACAGCATCGCGGACCTTCCTGCTGCCGGGGCTGCACCGGAATGGATGAGCGAGAAGGCTATCTCTATCGGGCAGTATTTCGTGGCTTCGGGTGTCTACACGGTATTTGGCGTCACATTTCCCATCATCGAGGAGACCAAGTTCCATAAACTGCTTTTTGACGGGCTCGAGGAAATGGGATTTGGAAAGTGGGGGTTTACCGTTGATCCGTACGAGATGGCCAGGATGATGATCGAGCATATTGACAAGAAACGGCAGGCCCTCGGCATTGACAAGTCAAGGGACCGGGTGCTCTTTGATATGGCGGCACGCCGTGAACTTGAAGCCGCATAATATTGGACAGGATTACAGGATCGAGTTAATGTTGAGAAAACAAATGAAGCGGAGGATAGAAGAGAATGGAGAAGTATGTGTGTACGGTTTGTGGATATGTGTATGATCCTGAGGCAGGCGACCCTGAAAATGGCGTTGATGCTGGTACCGCCTTTACTGATGTGCCCGATGATTGGACCTGCCCAATTTGTGGCGCAACCAAGGATCTCTTTGAACCTGAATAGAAAGACAGGGCCCCGGATCTTTCAGTTATAATAGGATCCGGGGCTTTTTTGTGAATAGAAGCCGTTCGCTGGAACCGAGTTCTTCGAAGGGAAGGAATCCCTGACAGAACATGAAGCAAGAGTGATTCGGTATGACCTCATCTTTCGCATGAAGGAAGAGGGAGCCGTTCTCTTAAATGAGAGGTGCGTGTCATCATGAAACCCATTGAAATTGCAAAAGATATTTTTTCGGTAGGCGCTGTTGACTGGAATATCAGAGATTTCCACGGTTATTCTACCTATCCTGGAAGTACCTACAACGCCTACCTGATCCTGGATGAAAAGGTCACACTGATCGATGCGGTGAGAAAAGAATTTGCCGATGATCTGATTGACAATATCAGCCAGATCGTTGATCCCCGGAAAATCGACCACGTCATTTCCAACCACACGGAAATGGACCATTCCGGTGGCCTGCCCAGGGTGATGCACCGTATTGGTGAGGACAAACCTCTCTATTGCTCCAAGATGGGGTCTAAAAACCTTTCCAGGCACTTTCCCCAGAAATGGAACTACCAACCGGTGGAAAACGGTGGGGAATTGAGCATAGGTAAGCGGACCCTTACTTTTCTGGAGACGAGAATGGTCCACTGGCCCGATAGTATGTTTACCTATCTCAAGGAAGACAAGATCCTTTTTTCAAGTGATGGATTCGGCCAGCATTATGCAGGGCCGGAACGCTTCGACGACCAGATCGGGGACGCCATCATGCCGGACGCGAAGAAATATTTCGCCAACATCTTGCTCCTTTATTCCCCGCTGATCCTCAAGCTTATTGACAAAGTCACCGAGATGGGCCTTGAAATCGATATGATCTGCCCTGACCACGGCATCATCTGGCGGCAGGACCCGGCAAAGATCATCAATGCCTACAGGGAATGGAGCATTCAGAAGCCTAAACGAAAGGCCATCATAGTTTACGACACCATGTGGCACAGCACCGAGAAAATGGCTGAGACCATTGCGGATGCACTTATGCAGGAAGGGGTTCCGGCAACGCCCATGAGACTAAGGTCTACTCATCGGAGCGACATCATGACGGAGATCCTGGATGCGGGGGCTGTCCTGGTGGGATCACCTACCCTGAATAACGGTCTGTTCCCCACAGTTGCCGATTTTCTGACCTACATGAAGGGCCTCAAACCCTTGAACAAGGTGGCCGCGGCATTCGGCTCCTATGGTTGGAGCGGTGAGGCAGTCAAGCTCATCACCCAGGAAATGGAGGCGATGAAGTTTGATCTGGTTGACCGTGGCGTCAGGGTGCAGTATGTCCCGGACAAGGGGTGCCTGGAGGCCTGCCGGGAACTCGCCAAGAAAGTGGCCCAGGCCTTACCGAATTAGATAAAATGACGGGGCATCCCAGTATGGGGTACTATGCTGAAGGTTTTGAGCTGATGACTTTTTAAGGAGAAGCCACCTCCTGCCCTCCATTCCATAGTGAGTTCCTACGGCATTCGCTCCATGAGGTTATCGAAGGTGAACTGTTCCTGAATGATTGTGTTCTCAGACCCGAATCCTGCTTCAGGAGTCCGACCTGTTGTGCCATCCACCGGGTCTGGGAAAACGCAAGAGATCAGCTCAGACAGACACTCAGCCATGCAACTATGGATACATTGCTTGATGAAGAAGATTGCCTGAGGGGATCAACTGGCATTCACAGCGGAGAAGAGTCTGCTGTCTCACATATACTGCTTGAAAAGAATTGCTGAAAGGAAAGGGGGATTCCCGATGAATGTCTTGTTTCTTTCAAGGCTCCAGTTTGCCACTGCAACCATGTTTCACTTCCTCTTTGTTCCGCTTACCCTGGGATTATCCATTCTCGTGGCGGTCATGGAAACCAAGTATGCGCGCACAGGTGATGAAGTTTACCTGAAGATGACAAAGTTTTGGGGAAAGCTCTTCCTGATCAATTTCGCCGTCGGGATTGTGACTGGAATTACTCTGGAATTCCAGTTCGGAACCAACTGGTCTCGTTATTCTGCCTTTGTTGGGGATATCTTTGGGTCGCTCTTGGCCATTGAGGCAACCGCGGCCTTTTTCTTGGAATCTACCCTCATCGGGGTTTGGGTATTCGGGTGGAAGAAGCTTTCCCGGAAGGCCCATGCAACGGTCATGTGGTTTATCGCCGGCGCATCCAATCTTTCCGCTCTCTGGATCCTGATTGCCAATTCCTGGATGCAGCATCCCGTAGGCTATGTTATCAAGAACGGCAGGGCGGAGTTAAATGATTTCGCTGCGGTTGTATTTCAGCCGTGGGCCCTTCTTGAATTCTCCCATGTGGTCAGTGCCGCGGTTATCCTAAGTTCTTTTTTCGTCATGGGCGTCAGCGCTTATCATCTTCTGAAAAAACAGCATTTGGATTTTTTCAAGAGAAGCTTTCGCATCGCCCTTGCATTTGGCCTGGTATTCTCCATTCTTGAAGTGGTGGAGGGGCATATACATGCTGCGGATGTGGCGAAAATGCAGCCCGCCAAGCTTGCTGCCATGGAATCACACTGGGAAACGACGACCTATGCGCCCAAGTACCTTTTTGCCATCCCCGATGAGAAGAATGAAAGAAACGCCGTTGAGATTCTGCCCATTCCGGGGCTATTGAGTCTTCTCGCAACACACAGCCTGAGTGGAGAGGTGAAGGGGCTGAAAGATTTTCCGCGCGATGAACGCCCTCCGGTATTTATCAGCTATATCTCATTTAATCTAATGGTGGCGTTGGGCTTCTATTTTGCGTTGATGACCATTATCGGGTGGTTCAAAAGAAACAGACTGGCCGAGAGCCCGGGCTATCTTAAGCTCATGTTGTTCTCAATTCCTCTGCCCTATCTGGCTAATGAACTGGGGTGGGTCCTGGCTGAAGTGGGACGGCAGCCCTGGATCGTGTACGGGGTGATGAAGACACCAAATGCCGTTTCCCCCATTGCCACCTCACAGGTCCTCACCAGCTTCCTGGCATTTATCCTGGTGTATGGGCTGCTGGGCGCGGTGGGCTTCTATCTCATTGTTCGGAACGCTCGAAGAGGTCCTGAAACTGCTTAACACCGCGTTGCCTGCTGCGGATTCTTTGCTGCTTGAAAAGGAGGACAAAATGGCTCTGCAAAATGTGTGGTTTTTTCTCTGGGGGCTTCTCTGGGCTGTCTACTTTCTTACCGATGGTTTTGATCTTGGTCTGGGGAGTCTTCTCCCGTTCATCGCAAAAACAGAGGAAGAAAAGAGGATCGTGTATAATGCCATGGGACCCTTGTGGGATGGGAATGAGGTGTGGCTTATTACGGCCGGTGGCGTTACCTTTGCTGCTTTCCCTCTGGTATATGCGGTGATGTTCAGTTCTTTCTATTCCGCCCTGATGCTTATCCTGTTTGCCCTGATCATCAGGGGTGTTTCTTTTGAATTCAGGGGAAAGATTGAGAGCCCGGGTTGGAAAAGGATTTGGGATACAACCCTGTTCCTGGGCAGCCTGCTCCCTGCTATCCTGTTCGGCGCAGCATTTGCGAATATTTTCCGCGGCATTCCCATTGATCAGCAGGGGGTGTATCATGGCACCCTGCTTACCCTCCTCAATCCCTATGGCCTTTTGGGGGGAGTCCTGTTCCTCCTGCTTTTCCTTGTCCATGGAGCCATATGGCTGGCGATCAGGAGTGAGGGGGCAATCCACGAAAGGGCGGGTGGTACAGCCAGAAAGCTCTGGCCTTTGCTCCTTGTTGTGGCGGTTGTCTTTCTCATCGCCTCCAAGTTTGCAACAAATCTTTATGCCAATTACCTGGCCCACCCAACACTGTTTATCGTGATTCTTATTACCGTGCTTGCGCTCCTGGGAACCAGGGTATTCCTTGCGAAGCGCAACTACTGGAAGGCGTGGTTTTCCTCCGCGCTGACTATTGTGGGTGCCACCTTTTTCGGGGTGATCGGGCTCTTTCCCAATATGTTTCCCTCCAGCCTGAACCCGGCGTACAGTCTTACGGCCCATAACGCATCATCCAGCCCATTGACCTTGAAAATCATGCTCATTGTGGTTCTTATATTTGTTCCCATTGTGCTTATCTACCAGATCTGGGCCTACCACTTGTTCAAGGGGAAGGTCACGGAAGAGGATCTGGCCTATGAGGAGGCGTATTAGGTCCCTGCAAGGGAATTCATAAACAGGCTTTCGAAATGAATGGAGGTTTATCATGAGTGATAGAAGAGATTTTTTGAAGAAATCGGCGTTTATCACAGCAGGTGCACTGCTCGCCACAGGAAAGAAGGTGTTTGCCTCGGGGGGCGCCTTTCCATCAGGGGTTATTTACACGAAACAGAATCCGGGAAGATGGGCGAAGAAGGCCGCCATTCACGTGCCCAAGGTTCGCGTTGAAGGCCGAAAAGTCACGATTCAGACGATGCACCCCATGAGCAAAAAACATTATATTGTCCGGCATACTCTTGTCTCGTACGGCGGCAAGGTCATCGGGGCAAAGACTTTTTACCCTACTGACAAAAAGCCTGTATCGAGCTATGAGATAGAACCAGACCAGGGGAAGCGGTTCTATGCCACCAGTTTTTGCAACCTCCATGATTTCTGGGTGACCGAATTTACCATTTAGATGCATGTTGTCTTGTGCTAAACTGACACCTTGAAAATCTTATCGAGATCAGGAAGGGAGGTGGTTGTATGAAAGAGCTCAAAGTGGGTTGCGGCAAACCGACCGGCGCAACAGTGGGTGCGCCGGGAAATGAAACGAAGGCGAATGAGCAAGACACGGAAAAGGAGGTGGTTGAAATGGCAGCAGTGAGAGTGGGGGCAAAAGCTCCGGATTTTGAGGCACCGGCGTATCAGGACGGCAATTTTGGGCAGGTAAGCCTTTCCGATTACCTGGGGAAATGGGTGGTGCTCTGCTTTTATCCCGGGGATTTCACCTTTGTCTGACCGACTGAACTGGCGGCAGTTGCCACCAAGTATGAAGAACTCCAGTCCATGGGTGTGGACGTGTTATCAGTGAGCGTGGATAGCCATTTCGTCCACAAGATGTGGCAGGATTACGAGCTTTCAAAAATGGTTGACGGTGGGGTCCCTTTCCCCATGCTGTCAGACGGCTCAGGCAATATAGGGAAGGTCTATGGGGTGTACGATCAAGATGCGGGCGTTGAGATGAGAGGCCGTTTCATCATTGATCCGGACGGGGTGGTCCAGGCGATTGAAATCCTGACACCGCCGGTGGGTCGGAATGTCAATGAACTGATACGCCAGGTCAAGGCCTTTCAGCTTGTGCGGAAGACAAAGGGCGGTGAAGCAACACCCTCCGGCTGGGAACCGGGGAAGCCCACTCTGAAACCAGGGCCGGATCTTGTGGGGAAGGTATGGGAGGCATGGAAGGTTGATAATGCCGTTTGAGCCTTCCCAAAAGCGAACATGCTCCGATTGCTTTGAATGCCAGATGTGCAGTGAGAACCGCTGCCGAGTTTGCAAAAAGTGCGGTCACGGGAATGGGGCTTCCGAACTGGGCAGCGGTTTCACCCACCGTCAATACGTGGCGTGGAAACGGAAAAGGGCGAAAAGAGCGAATGAAAAGGGTCCCCTTCATTAACTTCACTGAGTGTTCTGATTGTGAAACATGTCTCGAATTGTGTCCCGCTGTTTTTGTGCGAAACAAGGAGACAGGCTTTATCGAGATACAAGATCTGGAGGAATACCCTGAAGAAGAGATCTATGAGGTTATGAATTACTGCCCGCAGGAGTGTATTGTGTTTTTAGAGGACGTGTGAAATAGAGGTTATGGTGGACATTCAAGGTTTGAAGGGCCGTGACCTCAAGCAACGGGTAAGGGAACTTCTTGGGTTCTCCGATCTTGTTGCTGCACTCCAGGAACTCCGGAACCTTCCATCCAGGAAAGTCATCAACCCGCTTTTTTCTTTCCTTTATCATACCGATGACCTGGTGAGATGGCATGCCGTCACCGCGACGGGGGTCGTTGTCGCAGACCTTGCCGACAAGGATAGGGAATCCGCCCGGGTTATCCTGCGCCGGATCATGTGGAATCTGAATGATGAATCCGGGGGTATCGGATGGGGTTCCGCGGAGGCCATGGGCGAGATCCTGGCATGCCACAAAGGTCTTGCAACCGAGTATGCAAGTATTTTAATATCATACATCAGGGGAGACGGCAATTTCCAGGAGCACGAACTGATACAGCGAGGGGTACTCTGGGGGATCGCGCGGCTCGCGCAGGAAGGGCCGGAACTTGCCACGGGTGCGGCCGAACCTGTGATGCCGTTTTTAAAGTCCGGCGATGGAAATGCAAGAGGGCTTGCAGCTAGAATTATGGGCCTCCTCCGGGTGAAGGAGGCCCAAGGATTGCTTGTGGAACTGTTGGATGATGAAACCGCATTCGCTCTTTATTTTGATCGTGAGCTGATCAAATGGACGGTGAAAAGGGCGGCTTCAGAGGCCCTCCTGGCTATTCATTGAAATGAAAAGGTGAGGGGTTCGCTCATGACTGCAAAGAAAAATGTCATTTTGTCACTCCTATTCGCAAGCTTTTTCTTAACGTCCGTCATCGCCTTCGCTGCCGCCCCCATGAGTGAGGATACCCAATCGTGTATCGAATGCCATTCCTCCGTAACACCCGGTATCGTGTCCGACTGGCGGACAAGCCGCCATGCCGGGGTCACTCCGGCGGAGGGTTTAAAAAAATCCGAGCTCAAAAGGAGGATTTCAATCAAGGAGGCACCCGAAGGGATGGCTGATCATTCCGTCGGGTGCGCCGAGTGCCACACCATGAATGCCGGTGAGCATAAGGATTCCTTTGAACATAATGATTTCAAAGTGCATGTGGTGGTGACTCCCAAGGACTGTGCATCCTGCCACCCTGTCGAGGTGGGCCAGTATGGCAAGAATCTCATGTCGCATGCCTATGGCAATCTCAAACACAACACCCTCTACACCTCCCTTGTGAATTCCGTCAACGGCATACAGGTTTTTGAAAGAGGAAGACTCATCCAGAACCCGGCCGATGAGAGTACCAATGCGGATTCCTGTTTTTACTGTCACGGCACGGTCGTTACGGTCACGGGCTCGGAGACCAGGGAAACGGAACAGGGAGAAATGAGCTTCCCAATACTCGGGGGATGGCCCAATCAGGGAGTGGGAAGGATTAACCCGGATGGCAGTATGGGTTCTTGTACGGCGTGCCATGCCCGGCATGCGTTTTCCATCGAGGTGGCAAGAAAGCCCTATACCTGCTCGGAATGCCACAAGGGGCCGGATGTCCCGGGTTACAAGGTTTATGAGGTCAGCAAACACGGCAACATTTTTTCTTCGCAGAATAAGTCATGGGATTTCCATGCCGTCCCTTGGACTGTCGGCAAGGACTTCAATGCCCCCACGTGTGCCGCCTGTCACGTCAGCCTGATCACGTCGAGCGAAGGGGGTCTAATCGCGAAGAGGACCCATCAGATGTCCGACCGGATTTCCTGGAGACTCCTCGGCCTCATTTATGCCCACCCGCATCCCAAGTCTCCGGACACGAGCTTGATCAGGAACAAGGCGGGCCTTCCCCTGCCCACAGAACTGACAGGGGAACCCGTGGCGGACTGTCTGATCAGCAGAAAAGAGCAGGCCGTGAGGCAAGAGAACATGGAGAAGGTCTGTCTCGCGTGTCATGCGAGCGATTGGGTCAAGGGTCAGTTTGCCAGATTTGAACATACCATCCAGACCACAAACCAAATGACCCTGGCGGCCACCAGGATCCTCATGACCGCCTGGGATAAGGGGGCGGCCATGGGACCGGCCCAGAAGGACGGCATGTTCAATGAGCCGATCGAAAAAATGTGGACCGAACAGTGGTTCTTTTACGCGAACACGGTCCGGTATGCCTCCGCCATGATGGGGGCGGATTACGGCACCTTTGCGAGCGGGAGGTGGTATCTGTCCAAGAACCTCCGGGAAATGATGGATTGGCTCGATTTTAAACTGGGGTTATCAATGAGGAAGAAATAGGGGAAAAGGAGTTATGGCATGAAGACACGTTATGCTAATCCGTATGTCGTTGGCGCGCTGCTCGGCCTGGTCCTGCTTTTCAGCTTTTATACCATGGGAAGAGGGCTTGGTTCATCTTCATCCTTCGCGAGGATTGCCACGGCCGGTGTAAACCTGGTGGCTCCCGAGCATGCAGCGGCAAACACTTACTATTCCAAATACCTGAAGGGGGGGAGATCACCGCTCATGGCGTGGCTGGTATTCCTTACTCTCGGCGCCGGGCTGGGCGGTCTGTTCTCCGCCTTTATCTCCAACAGGGTCAAAGGAGAGGTTATTCGTGGCCCGAACATCGGGGTGAGTGCGCGACTCTGGCTCGCCCTCTTTGGAGGAATCCTTTCGGGCTTTGCCGCCAGACTTGCCCGCGGCTGTACCAGCGGGCAGGCCCTGACGGGCGCATCGGAACTTGCCTTCGGGAGCTGGGTCTTCATGTTCTGCATCTTTGCAGGGGCATACGCGACAGCGTATTTCTTGAGAAAGGAGTGGCTGTGATGGGACCTCTCTACAAGTTCGGATGGTTTGATTTCGCTTACAGCCTCCAGCTTGCCGGATTGATCGGAGTCTTCTTTGGATTCTTGCTGGAAAGGGCCGGTTTTGGAAATGCGAGGAAGCTGGTGGCCGTTTTCTATCTCAGGGACTTTGCGGTGCTGAAGGTCATGTTTACGGCGATTGTGGTATGCATGCTGGGACTTCTTTTCTTTTCGGTGTTCGGCTGGATCGATCTTTCAAAAGTATACCTCCTGCCGACCTATATCTGGCCCCAGATTGTCGGGGGATTCGTTCTCGGGATGGGCTTTGTGATCGGCGGCTACTGCCCGACCACATCGGTCGTGTCAACAGTTTCGGGGAAACTGGACGGTTTGATTTTTGTGGTGGGAATGATCCTGGGATCGATTATTTTTGCAGAGCTCTTTCCGCTAATTGAAACATTTTACTCTTCAGGCAGCATGGGGGCCGTGCGCCTGTCGGATGTATTGAAGGTCAACTCCGGGATTATCGCCCTCCTGGCAAGTCTCATGGCCGTGGGGGCTTACTGGCTCGTGGAAAAGGTGGAAAACAAGCTTGGGGACCCGGAAACTTTGCCTGTTGGATCAAAGAAGGTGAAACTATGGGCTGCCGCGCTTTTTGTGGCCCTTGGCCTCGTACTTGCCGTCATCAACCCTGATCGGATAGTCGCCAAGAGAGCTTCAGCGCATGTTGAGCCGAAGCCGAAAACGGAAGCGGTTCAAAAGGCCCCTCCAAAACCGGCCGAACCCGCATCTTCAGGAGCGGTGATTATTGAAGATGAGGGATGTTAGTTTGAGAAGTTTTGCTGAGAGTGAGGTTGGGGGAGAAAAAATATGAGCAACATTCTCTTGAAGTGTGCGAACTGTGGTGCCAAGAACAAGGTCCCGAGGGATCGATTGGGGGATAGACCCGTTTGCGGGAAATGCAGGGCACTCCTTCCTGTGGGAGCGGTTCATGAGACGCCTGTGGATATATCAGATCAGACATTCGAATCCGAGGTGATTTCGTATCCCGGTCCAGTGGTGGTGGATGCCTGGGCTCCCTGGTGCGGGCCGTGCAAGATGGTGGGGCCGATACTTGAAGAATTGGCCAAGACCTATGCCGGACGCGTCAAGATTGCGAAACTGAATGTGGATGAGAACCCCATTACTGCCTCGAAGTATGCCATACGCAGCATCCCGACCATGTTTTTTTTCAAAAACGGAGAGATGGTCAATTCGACCGTCGGTGCCCTTCCAAGAGAGGAGATCGAGAGGCATCTACAGGCCATTCTCTAGCCCGGCTGAGACAAACGAAAATAAAATGACGTAATTTACTCAATATATCAGGGGGGACCGTCAGATTCTCACAGCGACACACGTTTTGAGCCTGTATTTATTGAGTTGTTACAAAATAACCACAAGAGGAGGTTTTTGAGATGAATGAAGCGGTAAAAATGTATTCCCTCAGCACATGCGGCCATTGCAAGGCCACGAAGAAATTCCTGAACGACTGCCAAGTCCAGTATGAATTTACGGATGTGGATATGTTGGAGGGGGAAGAGAGGGCGGCTATTCTGGAGGATGTCCGAAAATGGAACCCAAAATGTTCCTTTCCTACCACTATTATCGGAGACAAGGTCATAGTGGGGCACAAAGAAGACGAGATCAAGGAGGCACTTGGATTATGAAGGACGCAGAAGGCCTGTATGAAACGCTGAGGAAGGTTCAGGAGCCGAAGGGGTACTATTTCAACAAAGAAAGAGAGCGAGTCATGGAACTCCTCGAGGCCCTGCTCCTCAACAAGGAACGTTACGGCTATATGTGCTGCCCCTGCAGGTTGGCCTCAGGGGACAGCAAAAAGGACAGGGATATAATTTGCCCCTGTGTGTACAGGGTACCCGACGTGAAGGAGTACGGGAGTTGCTACTGCAACCTTTATGTCTCCAAAGAGTGGAACGAGGGCAAGGTTGCCCATGTCTATGTTCCGGAGAGAAGAGAGAATTAGGGGGAGTACGATTGATGCTGGTTCTTGGATTACAGGGAAGCCCGCGCAAGAAAGGGAATACCGCCGCTCTGCTTTCGGCCTTTCTGGACGAGGCGGAGCGGCTCGGTGCCCGCACCCGGCAACTGGATGCAGCAAGGATGGACATTGCCCCTTGTCAGGAATGCGGGACCTGTGACAGAAAGGGCTTTTGCCCCCTGAAAGATGATATGCAGGATGTGTATTACCTGCTATGGAAAGCTGACGTGATCGTGATGGCGACGCCTATTTTTTTCTACGGCCCGACGGCCCAGCTGAAGGCGCTGATCGACCGGTCTCAGGCCCTGTGGGCGCGAAAATATACCCATAAACTCACTGATCCGGGCCGCAAATGGCGAAAGGGCTGCCTCCTGGCAGTGGGTGCTACAAAAGGTAAAAACCTTTTTGAAGGGACGGAAATGGCTGCCAAGTACTTCTTTGATGCGGTCGGCGCTCATTTCGAGGGGACCCTGGGATATAGAAAGATAGAACATCAAGGGGACATTGATCGGCATCCTACCGCCCTTGATGATGCGAGGAAAAAGGCTGCCGAACTCGTCGGGCCGCAGCTGAAGAGGAAAAGGGTCCTCTTTGTCTGCAGGGGGAATGCCTGCCGTAGCCAGATGGCATGCGCCTTTGCCCGATTTCATTTCGGGGATCGGCTGGATGTTGAAAGCGCCGGAAGCGCCCCGGCCGAGGAGGTAAATCCTGTGATGGTGGAGGCCATGAGGGAAAAGGGCATCGATATGGCCTACCTGAAACCCAAGTCATTGGATGAGATAGGGGAAAGGTTTCATCCTGAATGGGTGGTGTCCATGGGGTGTGAAGACGCGTGCCCCCTGTTCCCCGGCGTCACGACGGAAGAGTGGGATATCCCTGATCCGGCGGGAAAGGGGATAGCCTTCATGCGTGAGATCAGGGATGAGATTGAGAAGAAGGTGAATGCCCTTTTTGCGGACACCGTTCGCTGACCGGCTTGTTTGTTTCCATCCCCCCAGTTGGAAGTAGTCCCACCTGAAAAAACCCCTTCCCTTTTCTTGACATTGCTCAAACCATTGCTAAAGTGTAACTATGTGGTAGCTCCAACACAACATCTCTTAACTTATAAAGAAAGGAAAATCATTATGGAAACATCAAAACTTTCAATCCCAAATATCAGCTGTCATCACTGTGTCATGAGTATCCAGAGGGAATTGGGCGAGATGCAGGGGGTCTCGAAGGTGGAAGGTGATCCCGCGACAAAGGAAATTACCGTCCATTGGGATGCGCCGGCAACTCTGGAAACCATCAAGGCCACCCTGAAAGAGATCAACTACCCCGCTGCCGGGTAAAGAGACGGAAATGGCTGAAAAAAACGTAACCCTTCCCGTGACCGGGATGTCATGCGCTAATTGCGCCCTCAATATTGAAAGGAACGTCAAGAAGCTCGAGGGCGTTAGGAGCGCGAACGTGAATTTTGCCACCGAACACGCCTCCGTTACCTTTGATGCGAACGAAATCGGACTGAATGACCTCGTCGGGAAGATCCAGGACGCAGGCTACGGGGTGGCCAGGTCAACCGTGGAACTGCCTGTGACCGGGATGACCTGTTCCAATTGCGCCATGACCGTGGAGCGGACCTTAAAAAAGAAGGTCCCGGGAGTGCTGAGTGCCTCCGTCAATTTTGCAACCGAGAGGGCCCTCGTTGAATACGTCCCGGGCGTCGCCACGGTTGATGACATGATCGGCGCCATCCAGGGGGCAGGCTACGGTGCCATTCGCCCCAGCGAGGAATCCGATGGGGAAGATGCCGAGCTGGCTGTGCGCAGGGCCGAGATAAGAGACCAGACAAAAAAATTCCTGGTGGGCGTCCTGTTTACTGCCCCCCTCTTTTTCCTCAGTATGGGGAGAGACTTCGGGTTGCTTGGGTCGTGGAGCCATGCGACATGGGTCAACTGGATGTTTCTTGCCCTTGCAACGCCCGTGCAGTTCTATACCGGCTGGGATTACTATTCCGGGGGCTATAAAAGCCTGAAGAGCGGCGGCGCAAACATGGACGTCCTGGTGGCCATGGGGTCATCCGTCGCATACTTCTATTCTCTGGCTGTGCTGGTTCATTCCCCTCTGGGTCAACATGTCTACTTCGAGACATCCGCCGTCATCATCACTCTTATCAAGCTGGGCAAGATGCTGGAATCCCGGACCAAAGGACGGACCGGTGGAGCCATCCGGAATCTCATGGGTCTGCGGCCCAAAACGGCCACGATTCTGGAAAACGGGAAAGAGGTCGAGGTCCCCCTTTCCATGGTAAAGGTGGGGGATGTGGTGATGGTTCGGCCCGGGGAAAGCATCCCGGTGGACGGCCTCATACTGGAAGGGGAATCCAGTGTTGATGAATCCATGTTGACCGGGGAACCCCTTCCCGTGGAAAAAGGACCCGGAGACGGGGTGGTCGGGGGGACCATCAACGAGGACGGCCTCCTCAGGTTTGAGACGCGAAAGGTCGGTAAGGATACGGCCCTCGCCCGCATTGTCCGGATGGTTCAGGAGGCCCAGGGGAGCAAGGCCCCTGTCCAGGCACTGGCAGACAAGGTGGCCGCCGTCTTTGTCCCCGGTGTCATCGGCATCGCTGTCATCACGTTCATTTTATGGTGGGTTCTGGAAGGGCAGTTTGTACCGGCTATGATACGGATGGTGGCGGTCCTTGTGATTGCCTGCCCCTGTGCCCTGGGGCTTGCCACGCCAACGGCCATCATGGCCGGTACGGGCAAGGGCGCGGAAAAAGGCATGCTGTTCAAAAACAGTGAGGCCTTGGAGACGGCCACAAAACTGCGAACCGTTGTCCTGGACAAGACAGGGACCATCACCATGGGGAGGCCCTCCGTGGACAACGTGATCTTATCTGCTGGTTTCACCCATTCTGAAGAAGATCTCCTGAGGCTCGGAGCATCCGTGGAAAAGGGTTCCGAGCACCCGTTGGGCCGGGCCATCGTCAAAGAGGCGGAAGAAAGGGGGCTCGTCCTTTTCAAGCCGGAGGAATTCAAGGCCCTGAGAGGGGCGGGAGTCCATGCAAAAATAGAAGGTCAGAATGTCCTGGTGGGGAAACCCAACTGGCTTGAGGAAAAAGGTGTTTCGCTGGAGGGACTTGACGGTGAGATAGCCGCCTTGCAGGGTGAAGGCAAAACGGTGATGGCCGTGGCGGTTGACGGGAAACTTGGCGGCCTTATTGCCGTGGCGGACAGAGTGAAGCCTGAATCGCGTGAGGCTGTTTCGTTCCTTCACAAACAGGGACTTCACGTCATTATGCTCACAGGGGACAATGTCCAGACAGCCAGGGCCATTGCCTCTGAGGTGAATATTGATGAGATCATCGCAGAGGTGAAACCGGAAGAAAAGGCCGACAAGATCAAGCGGTTGCAAGAGGACGGAGCCAGGATAGGGATGGTGGGCGACGGAATCAACGATGCCCCGGCGCTGGCTCAGGCAGATGTGGGATTCGCCATCGGCACGGGAACTGACGTGGCCATAGAAGCCGGTGACGTCATTCTGGTGAGCGGGAACCTGACAGGGGTCTCAAAGGCCGTAAGGCTCAGCAGAAAGACCATGCGAACCGTCATGCAGAATCTCTTCTGGGCCTTCGCCTACAATGTGGTCTTGATTCCGGTGGCTGCGGGGGTGCTGTATCCCTTCGATTTCATGCCCTCCTTTCTGAGACAGCTTCACCCCATCCTGGCGGCCCTGGCCATGGCCATGAGCAGTATAACGGTTGTCTCCAACAGCCTTCTGCTTTACAAAGCGAAGATCGATTAAACAGCGGGACAGCTTAACGGGTTGCAAAAATTGATGACTTCGTAAGAAGCTGGTTTATGCCGCAAGCGGCAGGTTATGAACAATGAAGAGGAACCGAACCTGACAATCTTTTTCAAATGCTTTCCAAAAACTTCGGCGGCGATGGACGCCGATTTGGGGTTTGGCGCAACGTCATAGAAGCGCGTAAGGCTTGAGCGGATTAAACCCCAAATAGCCGTCCATGTCGGAGTTCGGTGCCAAGTGCACTATGAGAAAGCGTCCGAAAAAGACCCTCAGGCTCTCCTCCTGATCTCCGGTGAATGAGACGACTTCGTTGGAAGTCATCGCCGTGCCCATGGACGGACTTTTACGGTTCCATCGATAATTTGGGTTAAAGGTGTTTCAAAGGATGCCGAATAGTAAGGTGCAATGGAAATAGTCGTCACCCACAAGAACGCCGACTTTGATGCCCTGTCCTCTCTCGTTGCGGCCTCGATTATCTATCCCGAAGCCGTGCCCCTGCTGCCCAGAACGCTCAATCCCAATGTCAGGGCCTTTCTGTCCATCCACAAGGACCTTTTTCCTTTCTCCCATTCCGGTGAGATTGATCCGGAGGATGTAGACCGGGTCATTGTCGTAGATGCGGCGCAGAGCTCCAGGGTTGACCTCCCCCAGGGCCTGCTGGAGAGAACCGGTCTCGAAATCCATGTGTGGGATCATCATCTGGCCCAGGCCTGTGATATGGCTGCGTGCCGGATATGCCAGGAGGAGGTTGGGTCCACCACCACACTGCTTACGGCGGAATTGGAGAAAAGAGGAATCGGACTTTCTCCCATCCAGGCCACGCTCCTGCTGGCCGGTATCTACGAAGACACGGGCAATCTGACGTTTCCGGGAACCACCGCAAAGGATGCCAGGGCGGCCGCTTACCTCCTGGACCAACGGGCCGACCTGAATGTCATCAAGAACTTTCTAAGACCCGCCTATGGACCCAAGCAGAAAGACGTCCTCTTTCAAATGCTCCAAAATTCCAGCAGAGTCAGGTTGAACGGCCATCACGTCAGCATCAACAGGGTGGACATCGAAGGACATACCCCGGGTCTTGCCGTGGTGTTGGGCATGTATCAGGATATCGTCAATGTGGATGCGGCCTTCGGGATTTTCACGGAAAAGGAAAAAGGGCACACTATCGTCATCGGTCGGAGTGAGGTGGAAGGATTGAGCGTGGGCAGCATCATGCGAAGCATGGGGGGCGGCGGCCATCCCGGCGCAGGGTCCGCCCTGTTCAAGGAAGTCAACCCGGAGGCGGTGGAGGAATGGATCATTGAATTGATCAAAGGGAATCAACAGGCTTCAGTCCAGGTGGCCGATCTCATGTCATTCCCGGTCATGACGGTTTCAGCTGAAACGCCTATGGAAGAGGTAGCCGCGGTTCTGCGGAAGACTGGCTGCACCGGGATCCCGGTCGTAAGAGAGAAGAGGGTGGTTGGAATCATTTCACGAAGGGATTTCAAGAAGGTGAAGAAAGCAGCACAACTGAAGGCCCCTGCAAAGGCATTTATGTCAGGCAAGGTCTTTGATATTCCTCCGGAGAGCAGTGTGCTCCAGGCCGCCCGCATGATGATTAAACATGATATCGGCCGTCTGCCGGTTGTGGAAAATGGGGAATTGCTCGGGATCGTGACCAGATCCGATACCATGCGGTACTTTTATGATATGCTCCCGGATTGAGGGCCAGGGATCTTTATTCCTGTTTGAATAACTTTGCCATATCGGGAAGCTGCTGAAAGGTCTTCAGGAATTGATCGGTTCTTGTTAAGAGCCGTGTTTGGAGCACTTTCGATATGCCCTCCATAATCCGGTACCCAAGGAGATGGTCTTCATCCATGATTTTCCTCAAGTCCATTCCCGGGATGGTGATGAGTTCACAGGGTTCGGAACACGTGGCATTGGCCGTGTATAATGATCCCGGCACAATGGCCGACCAGCCAAAAGGATCTCCTGGTTTCACGGCTTCAAGGGAGATCATAATGGTGTCTGATGCCATCAGTTCCAAAAGCACTTTGCCGGTCAGGAGCATATACAACGTATCGGCATCCTGGCCCTCTTCAAAAAGGACCGCCTTTTCCCCAAACAGGCGGAGTTGTGTCAGGGGTCGTATCTTTTCCAGCAGGGACTCTTCCAGGGGAGTCATAAGCCAGATTTTCTTGAGATCACTTAGAGAAACCATACACTTTCCTCCAGTCGACATGCAGACGCTGATGTATTTTTGTGCATCCTGAGAATACAGCGGCAGCGGAAAAATGTGAAATCCGGGTACGCATAGATTAGCTCAGCAGGAAAATAATGACCAGGAAAAGGGCTGCCATGGCTGCGCCGATCCCCGCCGGTATAACGCCTCCGGCAAGATTGTAGTAGAGGCTGGCCTTCTTGATTTCCAGCCTTTTGAAGCGGATACCCTTCATATACCAGTATGTGACAAAGGGCAAGAGGGCGAGTCTCGCGATCCCATCCCTGGCGAAGCGCGCCGCAATACCCGTAATCCCTTTCATGAAGACCTGTTCGCTGACCCGATTCAACCCATTCAGACTCCAATTCATCAAAGAATAAAATATACGTCCGCCTTTTCGGTAGACCCAGTCGATATCCAGGTTGATAGCCCTCATCTCTGCGGGGTATATGCCGGAAAGAATGAGCAGGGTAAAGGCCAGCGCAGAAAAGAACAAAAGCTGGGTCTGTCCCAGAACATGGGGAAAAGTATAGGGTACATAGTGAACGGGGAAGGGCAAGATACGGTACAGCGAATACTGCGGAAAACAACCAATAAAGACGCTCAGAAAGGCGGCAATCCCCATTGCAAAGCGCATATTCAAAGGTGCTTCTTTTGGCCGCATCCCCGAGTCGTGTGAAAAAAAAGCAAAGAAAGGGATCTTAATGCCGGCGTGGTGGAAGACGCCTGCAGAGGCAAATAGAAGAACAAACCATATGACATCCATGTGACCCATGGCGGCAGCATCCATGATCATGGATTTACTTACAAAACCGCTGAATAATGGAAAGGCCGAGATGGATGCGGCTCCCACCATGCAACAGATACAAGTGAAGGGCATTGTCCTGTACAGCCCCCCCAAATCAGTCCCGTTAATTTTGCCTGTGCGATACATCACAGCTCCCATGGACATAAACAGGAGGGCCTTGAATAATATATCGTTAAACGCATGGGCGACGGCGCCGTTTATGGCCAATGCAGTCCCAATGCCTATACCGCACACCATGAAACCGACCTGATTGATTAGGCTGTAGGCAAGAACCCTCCTGAGGTCATTTTCAATAACTGCATAGAATATTGGAAATGCGGTCATAATAGCACCAATCCAGATGAGGGCACCCGTTCCGGGAAAGGCCCTGGCAAGGGCATAGACGGCGGTTTTTGTGGTAAAGGCACTCAGAAAAATAGTTCCCGTGATGGTGGCTTCGGGGTATGAATCAGTCAGCCAGGGATGAAGCAGGGGCCAGGCACAGTTTATCCCGAACCCAAAGAAAATGAGATAAGAGCCCAATCCGCTTAATCCGATATATCCGAATTCCAATGATCCGGTTTGATTTACGTGAAGGGCGATTCCTGCCAGGAGACACAACCCGCCCGCTGCATGAACAAGGAGATACCGGTATCCCGCCCCCACGGATGCCCCCGTCCTTCGTGCCCAGATGAGCATCACAGAACTTACCGTAAGCATTTCCCAGAAGATGAAAAAAGAGAGTAAATCACCGGCAAAGATCACACCCAACGCGCTACCGGCATAGATTAGTCCAGCCAAGTGCTGCAGATCATCCTTCACATGGAGGGCGTAAAGAAAACATATAAAGGCGATGAGGTGAAAGATATAACCAAAGAGCAAACTGAGCTTGTCAACTTGGCCGAATACCAGATCATATCCCAGCAGATGCAACGTCCAGTGGGTGCCCTCAGGGGTCAGAACCAGGTTTATAAAACCGACTACCGGCAGAAGCAGCAGGTAGGCCCTTTTCCATTTTCCCCTGATGAACGGAACTATCAGTGCCCCGAGGATGAAGATAACCGCCGGAGGGAGTGTATCAATCATAATAGTCCTCTCGTCTCTTGACCAGGGGCCGCAGCACGTATTTGGCCGCAAGGACCAGGACCACACAGGCTACAAGGCCATAGACCGCATAGAATTCCGGCCATTCTGCCCACTGGAAATGGGCGTGCTTGTGAACGAAGAAGTCCAGGATGAGGAGGATACCGAGAGCTGAATAATAACCCGCAAATAGTATCTTTATATTCCTGGGGTTATCAAAGAGGTATTTTTTTGAATCCTGAGACGATTCACGGGATTCCGAACCGGGAGCCTTGACTTTCATCGTTGAGTTTCCCTGTGAATGGCTGTGGGAATGATTTTTCATCACAAATTTCCTTTATGGAGAAAGAGGCGAAGTGCCTGCTTTCTTATACGAGCATCCTTTCTTCTAAGGAAGCGTCTTTATCAGGATAAGTGCCAGGTAAAGTACCCCTAGAGTGATGATGATGAAAAAGGCAGTTTTATACCCCGGAACCGGCTCGTGCCCCAGCTCCATCTTTTCTCTTTTTTCGTTCACGGTTTATGTCCCCCCCAGACTTCGTACCATCATAGTGGCCAGATCAAGAAAAGGCTGTGGATAGAAAAGAAGAAAAATGGAAAACAAAGCAGTTATGACCAGTGGAACAACACAGAACGGCGGTCCTTCCTGAACACCTTTTTCAAACATGGATTCTTCCGGTCTTAAGAAAAAAGCGCGGTATGCAATGGGCATGAAATAGCACGCATTTAGGAACGAACTAAAAAGAAGCACAAAAAGGACGCTCAGGTGGTTGGCCTCAAGGGACCCTAGGACAAGATACCATTTGCTCCAGAACCCACCGCAGGGCGGTAGGCCAATGATGCTTAAGGATGCAATAAAAAAAGCTGCCATGGTCACCGGCATCCTTCTTCCGATCCCGGTCATTTCGCTGATATTTTTTTTCCCGGTGGCAACAAAGATGGCTCCGGCACAGAAAAAGAGGGTGATTTTTCCGAATGCATGCATTGCGATATGGAGTATTCCACCTGTCATGCCCTTGGGTGAGAGTAAAGCTACTCCTAAAATAATATAGGATAATTGCGATATGGTAGAGAATGCAAGAAGACGCTTCAAGTTGTCCTGGGAGAGTGCGATGAGCGAGCCCGCAAGGATAGTGATGGAGGCTACAATAAGAATGGGCGTAGATAAATGGTAAGAAAAAAGCAGATCGGTTCCAAAAATGCCGATCAGGACCCGAACAATACTGAAAACTCCCACCTTCACAACGGCTACTGCGTGGAGCAACGCGCTGACCGGCGTCGGGGCGACCATGGCAGCAGGAAGCCACCCATGAAACGGCATGATGGCGGCCTTGGCAAAACCAAAAAGAAGCATGAAAAGAAGAAGCGCGACAAGGCCCTTGGAGGCGTGTCCTGCCAGGAGCCCAACGGAGGAAAATTCCAGGCTGCCCGTCAGGTGATAAATGATCAGCATGGCCGGGAGCACCAGGCCGATGGACGTCCCAAGGATATAGGTCAGGTATTTTCGTCCCGATTGCCGGGCCTCCCGGTCCTGGTGGTGGGTGACCAGGGGATAAGTGGCCAATGAGAGCATTTCGTAGAAGAGATAGAGGGTGAGCAGGTTTGCGGAGAAGGCCACGCCTATGGTCGCGGACAGGGCCAGGGCAAAGAAACAGAAATACCGCGTTTGGCTGTGCTCCTTGAGCCCGCGCATATAGCCGACCGAATAGACGCTGGTAATGATCCAAAGAGAGGATGCCACCAGTGCGAAGAGCATGCCTAATGCATCTACCTTGAACCTGATGGCTGCGCCCGGGAGAAATTCTACCAGTGTATAGGTGAACTGAGATCCCCTGAGTACCGCGGGAAGCATGGAGATCACAATGAGGAATTTGAGCGCGGCCGCCAGAAAGGTCCACATCTCACGGACATTGGGCTTTCGAGCCGCGGCAATCAATGGGACCGCACAGAGAGATACCATAACAGCCAGCAAGGGCCTTATGGAATTCACCATTTCCATCAACCAATTCCTTTCGGGAGGATGGGTGCGATAAGAGTCGTAACGATGTCGCCGCTGTAAATGCCCACGACCACCAGGCTGACGGCCACGATCAAGAGTGGTACCAGCATCGTAAGGGGGGCCTCTATGATGGATCCCTTGAGCCCGGTTGTATCATTATGAGGTTCCATGGGTTCGAAATAGGCGATTTCAATGATCCTGAAAAAAAGCACCACATTGACAAGACTGCTGAACAGGAGGGCCAGCATGAACCCGTACTGCCCGGCCTGGATGGCCCCGGAAATCAGGTACCATTTGCTGAAAAAGCCGCAGGTGGGAGGCACCCCGATGGCGCTGAGGCCTCCTGCAACAAATGCAGCCATGGTGATGGGCATTTTGCGAAAAAGTCCTTTGAGATGATCAAAATCAAGTTCTCTGATTTTATAGGAAATGTTCCCCACTGCCAGAAACAGGCAGAGAGTCATGATCGCGTCGTTCAGGATATGGAGGATTGCGCCGCTCATCCCCAACCGGTTGCCAAGCCAGAACCCCCCGACCATGTATCCGATCTCCGAAACAATGATATAGGTGAGCATCGTCTTTATGTTTTTCTGGCTGAGGGCAAGGAGAGAGCCCATAACAATGGCAAGGCACGCAAGCCATACAAAGGCATGGCTGATGTGCAGCACGTGAAAGCTGAAATCCGGCAGGAAGACCGAAAACACCAGGCGGATCATCACATAGACCATGACCTTGGTCATGAGAGGGGCGATAACGCTGGTGGCCGCATCGGGGGCGTAAGTGTAAGCATTGGGCAGCCATACATGGAGAGGAAAAAAGGCCATCTTGGTGCAGACCCCCACCATGCAGAATATGAATGCCACTAGCACGGCCTTTGAATGATAAATGGGGGGGAGAAGAGAGGCGATGTCCGCCATATTCAGCGATCCGGTCATGATGTAAAGGTATCCGATGCCGAGCAGATAAAAACAGGCGCCGATGGTCCCGATAAAAACGTAGTTGAGGCTGGCCAGGGGTGCCCGGTCGGGTTGGCCCAGGGCGATGAGGGCATAGGCGGTGAGGGAGGTGATCTCCAGGAGGACATACAGGTTGAAGACGTCTCCGGTAACGGAAATGCCCATTAGGCCGGTGACAAAGAGGACGTAAAGGGTGTAGAAGGTCCCATGTTTTTCCGGAAAATCTGCGACAACGGTTCGGTGGGTTGCCACAAGATTGGTGAGCGCCACCAGAGAAACGATCACCAGCATGAGGCCGTTCAGCAGGTCCACGCGGTAGGCAATACCCCAGGGTGGCATCCAGCCTCCCATGTGATATTCCACGACACCCAGATCAAGGACCCTGAAAAGGAGGCCGATTGCACAGAACACGGAAGTCCCGAGTGCCAGCAGAGCCACCGGAAAACAAAGGGACTTTTTGACCCAGCTCAACCCGCTGATAATGAAGGCGGATAGGAGAGGAACCGTAACGATCAGTACAGGGAAATTGTGGGTCATTTATCTCTCAGACGCATAAGAATTTCATCTTCTTCCAGGGTCTTGTACTTCTGGTAGATTTTTACTGCCAGGGCCAGGGCCACTCCAAAGGTGGAAACAGATACCACAATAGCCGTGAGCATGAGGACATGGGGAAGAGGATTGATGTAATCAGCGACTCTGATGGCATGTCCTGCCACACTTCCTCCGTGTTCTTCTATAATGGGGATCGTCGCTCCCTTCTTGCACGCAATAGAGACATAAAAGAGGATGATCGCTGTTTGAAAAATATTCATGCCCACCAGTTTTTTGATGAGGTTGTTCTTCGCGATCATGGCATAGAGACCGATCATCATCAGGATCGTATAAAGCCAGTAGTTGTACTTTCCGATGATATGATGAATCAACACGTCCATATATCAAAGTCCCTCATCGTGTCTTCCCTCTGAGACGATATTCACGTAGATAGAGAGCATCACGGCCATGACTGCAATGAAGACGCCGATTTCAACACCCAGTATGCCGTATGCCCGGGCCTCTACAGGATCCATTGGTAGTATTGTCGCCAGCTCCTTGTAGTTCAGAAAATTGCCCCCAAGGAGGAGGCAGAGTGCACCTAATCCTGCATAAATAAACACTCCAAGGGCGGAAAGCAGACCGTCCATTTTTTCCTTGAACCGGATGAGAGCGGTCCTCAGATCAAAGGCAATGGCAATGACAATAAAACTGGCACCGAAAATAACCCCGCCCTGAAATCCTCCTCCCGGGCTTTCATGCCCGTGGGCCAGAACATACAGGGCAAAAATCTGTATGAAAGGAACGAGGAACCGACAGACCGTCTTGATGATCAGATCGTAAGGGGTCCACATGGTATCTATCCGCTCAAATTCCTTTGAACTGGCGGGGATAGTCTTATCTCCCTTTATGTGGAGGGTGATACCGGTGGAAATATGTCTGTAATACAGGTCGTCCTCTTTTTTCTTGAATGCCCGTAACAGGATGAAGCAGCTCAGGCCGGCAGCAAATATGACCGTTGTCTCAAACATGGTGTCATAGCCACGGTAATCCGCGAGAATGGAAGTTACCAGGTTCGGGACGTCCGTTTCCTCCAGGGACTTCTGGATATACCGGGGGGAGACATGGGTGCTGGCCGGGGAATTGGGATCTCCCCAGCGCGGAAAATCCTGTGTCGCATACAGGAGCAGGGCCCCACTCAAGCAGACAATAATGAGACCGATTTTTTTCAATCCTTGGTCCTCCGCGTTGTCCTGAATACCGCAGCCACAAAAAAGACGGTACTGACACCTGCGCCGACGGAAGCCTCGGTGAAGGCCACATCCACCGACCCCATGACGGCCCACAGAAGACACATCATGAAGCTATAGGCACCGAAAAGAATCGCGCAGCCAAGGAGATCCTTTACCGAGATGGCTGCGATAGCGCAGACGATAACCAGTGTCAGGATAATAATGTCCAGCTGCGGTATCATGAGCTTTTCTCCTGTTTGTCGTGTATTTCTTTCGTCCAGGGCCTGAGCCCGGCGCGCATTCCCGCGTCAACAATGGAATGGGTCGCTGTGGGGCTGGAAAGGAAGACAAATACCACGATGAGAATCATCTTGGCGCTCACCAGTGCGGTGGAGAGGGTGAAATGATGGAGATTATAAAGGGCCATCCCGGCTATCATCAGCAGTGAACCAAGCGTATCCAGTTTGCCCGCAGGATGGAGGCGTGTATAAAAATCGGGAAATCGGAGGATACCGACCCCGCCTCCGGTAAAAAAGACAAGCCCGAACAGGAGCAAAAAAGCAACAACAAAGTCCATGAAATGGGTCTCCTCCTTTCCTGTCGTTCGTTATTAACCATTCAATCACGGGCCGTCAGCCCAATCCCGCCAGTGGCGGGACTCAACCGGCCAATGGGAACAACGGGCGAACGGGCAAACCGGTTAACCTACTTATACGGTGGTTCTTCATAGAGCCCTTTGCGTTTCTGGAAGTATCGTGATCCCGCGAGAACAGCGATAAAGTTGAGCATGGCGTAGGCCAGCGCAATATCCACAAACATGTCCACCCGTCCGTAGAGCAAGCCAATGATCAGGAGCAGAACCACCGTTTTGCTGCCGATGGCATTCACTCCGATCAGTCGGTCCAGTACCGTTGGTCCGAACACACCGCGATAGAGCGACAATACCATCAGGACGCAGAGGTAAAGACCAACAGAAAGAAAAAAAGTATGCATCAATCTTCTCCAAATGCCCTGGCGACCCTTGCCTCCATTTCACCGGGGAGGGCCTCAGCGGATACCTTGTCAATGGCGTGGATCTTGAAATCACCGTCTACCGAAACTGAAACAGTGATCGTTCCGGGGGTCAGGGTAATGGAGTTTGCAAAGCTGACCAGGGCTAGATCCTTGGTCAATTTGCTCTGAAAGCGGATAATGTGAGGATCAATCAGGTCAAGCATCCGGGGGTGAAATGTCAAGTACAGGAGATGCAGATTGGCCAGCCAGATCTGATAGAGGAGCCATGGGGTATATTTCAGGAAGCGCCACATGGAAAGCAGGAGACGTTCCGGTTTCCCTTCAGGGAATAGGAGATCGCTGGAGATGTACGAAACGAGCGCACAGGAGAGAAGGCCCAGGGCCAAATGGAGGAAATCAAATTTTCCCGAGAGCAGAATCCATAGCCCGAAAAGGGCTGCAAACGTGATGAGGAAAGGGGCCGTCTTTGCCCCGGGAGTGCCGGACTTCCGGTGAGAATTATCTTGAGACGCTAACGATCGTCCATTAGTCCTGCTTGTTGACAATGATGCTTTCCCTCCTTGCATGTCATCCAAGGGGTATCCGGATGGAAAAAGTGGTGCCCTGTCCCTGGAGGCTCCGGCAGCGCATTTCTCCGCTCAGCTTCTTGATGATATTGCCGCATATGGCTAGACCCAGCCCCGTCCCCTTCCCGCGTGGCTTGGTGGTATAGAAAAGATCAAAGATCTTTTTCTGGACCTCCTCGCTCATCCCGGTTCCGCTGTCGGAGACCTGGATTTGAGCCTCGCTTTCGGACAGGCTCGTTTCCAGTTTGATGGTTCCCCGGCCTTCCCCTTTTTCCTTGATGGCATAGATGGCATTGGTGAGTAGATTGACGAAAACCTGTTCCAGTTGCTTGGGGTCGGATTTCAGGATGAGTGGGCCGTCAGCGAATTCATAGACAATGTCTATTTGTTTGTATTTCAGCTCCGGATCAAGAAATTCCACGGTCTCTCTGATCAATTCATGGATATCGAATTGTTTTTTGGTGGGTTCGGAATCCCTCGCAAATCCGAGTACTTGTTTGGTTCTGCTCCTGCAGCGTTTGGTCTGTTCTACAATATCTTTGAATATTTTTTCAAGTTCTTCCTTGTCTTCCTGTTTTATCCCCTCGGCGTCCGCGGTTACGACTGAGCCCCATCCGGCCGCCTCATTGATGACCGCCAGGGGATTGTTGATCTCATGAGCCACTCCGGCGGCGATGCGCCCCATTTCCGCGAGCCTGTCTATGCGAATAAGGTCTTCCTGGAGGCTCTTCCGGCTGGTGACGTCCCTGCAAATCCCCACGGTCCCGATGCTCTGATTGTCGGCGTTTTTCAGGTTCGCCAGAGAGATATCGCAGTAAACGTCCTGTCCCGTCTTGTGCAGGAATGGAAAGTCAGTGGCAGCGGCACGGCCATCTTGATCTGAAAGTTCAAAAAGCTTATGAAAAGCCTCCGGGTCCTGGGCCAGGGCACTGACGGGTTTCCCTGCGATCTCCTGCCATTCATAACCCAGGACCTCCTCGCCGCCCCTGTTGAAGGAGACCAGAAAACCGTTTAGGTCGGCAACAAAAATAATGTCGGAGGAGTTCTGAAGAACCGAACGGAGAAGGGTTCGGGTTTGCTGGATTTCGAACTTGGTTTCGCCGAGTTGACCGTATTTGCGTGGCCTTGAAAGAAAAATAGTTTTGAGTCTTTGTCCAATGGATTTTCGACCAAAATTATTCGTCATTCAAATATGTCCCCGTTCGCGTTGGCTTGTGGTGCGCCCCTGGAACCCCTGCGGCTTGGCAGTAGGGCCCACCCCGCACGCTACCTTCAGCGGTTATCCCTGAACGGCACAAGTTGGCAGAACGTTTTGAAAAACTATAATAATTTTAAGGAATCACTCTATTCCATAAATTTTGCGCAACCCTTTTATGGCCTTTTTTATGCCCTTGGCGCCCATGCCGGATCGGTAAATCTCTTCGACCTGTTCCTTGAACTTTACGGACTGAATTTCTTCCTTTTTCTGATGGGCTTCTTTTATGGTTTCAACGAGATTTTCATAATCGATAGGTTTGAGGAGGTACTTGTAGGCGTCCTGCTGGCCGCTTTCCAGGGCTGAATCTATGGAGCCGTGGCCCGTGAGGACGATACACTGGATGAGGGGTTGGATCTCTTTGAGCCGTTTCTGAGTCACGACGCCATCGATGCCCGGCATCTTGAGGTCCACGACGGCCACGTCAAAAAAATTGTCTGCGGCCACCTCGAGTGCTTCTTCTCCTGAAAAGGTCGCCTTGACTGTAAAACCTTCTTTCAATAGGCGCTTTGAGAGGTAATCCAGAAGAGTCTGTTCATCATCTATGAGGAGAACTTTGATATCGGGTTTATTGCTCATAACCAACTCCTTGATGTCGATTGGAATCAATTGGAAGGTAGAGACAGAAACCCTTATACTGATCGATCGGTTTCATGTCAAGCCATTTTATTGACCCTGAGAAATGGGACAAAACGTCCCGGCTGACCCAGTTGTTTCTTGACAGCGGGGGATGATCCATACTATATTTAATTCAAATTCAAAAATCCGCTCATGGGATTTTTGCAACCAACTTCCTGTCACGAAAAAAATGCACTTCTTCATGAACGGGTGCGTAGAGGTTAGATACGAAGGGCGATCAGGGGTGGCAGACTTCTGACCCTGATTCGTGAATGGGCTCTGTGTGAAAACGGACCTATCGTGCTGCCTGTCCAGTGTTGAATCTCTTCCGGGTTTTTGCTATAATTCCACCTCCGAAGTCTTCTTGTTGAGTGCCGGCTGACCGGGGCTACTACCTTCTGTTTCCTCTTGCTTTTTGTCTTGCCGCTGAATTCCCAGATCATCCGGGTAAATCCGACCTTAACCGGGCGGAATAGCCTTTATCCATAAGAGCCAGTTTCAAAACGTTCAATTTTGTTCGAGGTCAAGAAAGGCGAAAATTTTAACCACAGGAATATGTTGGATATTTCGAGGATTAAAATTGTCGTCTGCCGCAGAGATCGGGCAAAAGGGGGTGTTTTGAAACTGGCTCATAATGATATACAAATGTGAGACCCTGTTTGGAAAATGGGGTGGTTTGCACTCGCTGACCAACCAAGGGAGGATTTGCGCATGGGCGGACAGAAACGGCTGTTGATCGTTGACGATGATCCCGATTTTGCATCGGCGATCAAGAGAATCCTGGTTTCAGCAGGTTATGAAGTGGAAAAATCCGGGGATGTGGATGAAGGCATGAAGGCCCTTGAGCGATCACGCCCGGATCTGATCCTCCTGGATGTCATGATGGAAAACTTTGATGATGGTTTCAACATGTGTAGAGACATCAAGGAGGATGACAGATACAGGGATATCCCCGTCATCATCCTTACTGCGGTTACGGAGGTAACGGGTCTCAAATTCAGCCCTGAGACCGACGGGGATTATCTCCAGGCGGAAGCCTTGCTTGAAAAACCGGTTAGTTCAGACGTGCTGCTGGACAAGATCAATGAACTTCTGGGGCCGGAAAAAGGGAGTCGCAAATGATCATTGAAAGGGGGCGTGTCCTGGTTGTTGACGACGAAGAGATCATCAGGGATTCCTGTGCGCGGGCCCTGAAAAAGGAAGGACATATTGTCAGGACTGCGGCCGATGGCCATGAAGGTGTCAAGGTGTTCCAAGAGTTTCATCCCGATCTCGTCCTGATAGATCTCAAGATGCCTGGAAAAGACGGCATCGAGGTGCTGAAAGAGATGGAGGAGATGGATCCGGATGCCGTGAAGATCATCGTCACCGGTTATGCGACCATCTCTTTGGCCGTTGATGCCATGAAAAAGGGGGCATATGACTTTCTTGCCAAGCCTTCCACTCCCGATGAAATCCGCCTGGCTGTCAGAAGGGGCCTGGAAAAGAGAAACCTGTTGTTGGAGAGGGCGGCACTGAGGAGAGAACAGGAAAAGATCAGAAGAAACATGATCTCCCTGGTCTCTCACGAACTGAGATCTCCACTGGCCGCAACAGTACAATATCTCGAGGTAATTCTCGGCGGGATGGCCGGGGAGATCTCCGATGATGTGAAAGAGATGATGGCACGCTGCAGCGAGAGGCTTCGGGAGATGCTGGATCTCGTCCACAGGTGGCTCAGCCTGGCCACATTCGATTCGTTCAAGATGTCTGAACAATTCGAAGATACCAGTCTTCTGGATATCGCCAGGGAGGCCATTTCCTCCTCAAAGCCTCTTGCCGATGAGAATGGCGTGGCCCTGTCCCTTGAAGCGCCGGCTGACCTCTCACCCATCAAAGGGAGCAAGATTCCCCTGGAGGAAACCTTCAACAACCTCATAAGCAATGCGATCAAATACAACCGGCAAAACGGCTGGGTGAAGGTTATCCTGTATGGAAAGGACGAGGAGATCTTCGCCGAGATTCGAGACAATGGTACGGGAATAGGCAGGGAACATCTGGACAGGATATTTGATGAATTTTACCGGGTGGACGGACGTAGAAATTCACCCATAAAGGGGTCCGGGCTGGGACTCTCCATAGTAAAAAAGATGGTCGAAGCCCATGGAGGCTTTATAGAGGTGGACAGCACTGAGGGCCGGGGGACCACCTTTACCATGCGATTCCCAAAGGCTTTTCAAGGTACAAAACGTGTGCAAGCGGACGTGGGAGGAAAATAATATGGCGCAGGCGCTAACGAAAGACGGGAAACCGGATCTTGCCTTTGAGCCTAAATTGGCCAGGATAGAAAGAATCCTGCCGCAAATCAGCGGGCACAGGCTTTTTCAGCTCAGATTCCTGGATAATGCCGTAACAGAGCTTTTTTCCCAGGAACCGGGCCAGTTCGTGGAACTCACGGTCCTGGGCGTAGGGGAGGCCCCCATATCGATTTCTTCTCCTCCCACGCGTCCGGGCTCCATTGAGATCTGCGTTCGCCGGGCAGGTCTTGTCACAAGCGCTCTCTTCACCTTACAGAAAGGGGATCTGGTCGGTCTGCGAGGACCTTTCGGGAGGGGATTTCCCCTGGACACCCTCAAGGGGCAGGATATCCTGCTCGTCGCCGGCGGGCTCGGGATGGCGCCCCTGAGATCTCTCCTTTACGCGGTGCTCGATAACCGGGCAAATTACGGCGATCTGGTCCTCATGTACGGGGCCAGGAATCCGGACGACATACTTTTCAAGTATGAGCTTTTGGGGCTCATGAACCGAACGGACCTGAAGTATCTCCTGAGCGTCGATGTGGATGATGAAGGCATCTGGAGACAATACGTGGGGGTTGTCACCGGTCTCTTTGAGAAGGTCGAATTGCGGCCCGAGGCCACCTTTTGTGCCCTCTGCGGCCCTCCCATCATGTATCGGTTTGTGATCAAGGAACTGCTCGCCAGACAGATTCCTCCAGAGCGGATATTCATGTCCCTGGAGAGGATGATGAAATGTGGTGTGGGAAAATGCGGCCACTGTGCCATCGGAGAATTCTATTGCTGCACGGACGGCCCGGTATTCAGGTATTCTGAACTGCTTCAGAACAAGGAGGCAATCTAATGGCTCGGACATTGGTCGTCTGCCCATTTTGCGGGTGCGGGTGCAATTTTTATTTGGAAGTGAGGGAGGGAAGGGCCGTCGGCGTGACACCGAGCCGGGACCATCCCGTCAACCGGGGGGCTCTGTGCATCAAAGGATGGGGGGCCCACGAGCTTGTCAACCACCCGGAGAGGATGAGAACACCCCTGGTCCGTGACCGGGGGATCGTAAGAAACGCCACCTGGGACGAGGCCCTGGACTTGGTGGCGGAGAGGTTCAAACGTATCAGCGAGGAACATGGGCCCGACGCTCTGGCCTTCCTGTCCTCTGCAAAGCTGACAAACGAAGAGAACTTCGTTTTTATGAAGCTGGCGAGGGCCGTCTTTAAAACGAACAACATCGACCATTGTGCCCGGCTCTGACACTCGTCCACGGTGGCAGGTCTTGCCGCCTGTTTCGGCAGCGGAGCCATGACCAATTCCATTGCCGAGTTTGAGGATGCGGAAGCCTTCCTGGTTATCGGTTCCAACACGACGGAACAGCACCCGCTGATTGCTTCAAAGATCATCAGCGCAGTGGCACAGAAGGGCGCCCGGTTGATTGTCGCAGACCCCCGTGAAATCGAGCTTGCAAAAATGGCGACCATCCATTTAAGGCACAGGGTCGGGACGGATGTCGCCCTCCTGAACGGGCTCATGCATATCATCTTGAAAGAGGGGCTGGAGGCCCGGGCCTATATCCGTGAGCGGACGGAAAACTTTGAGCAACTGCGATCTCTTGTTGAGGAATACCCCCCGGAAAAAGTGGCTGAAATTACCGGTGTGGACCCGTTGGACCTGGAAAAGGCCGCCGGAATCTATGCCGGGCATGAGAGGGCCATGCTCGTCTACGCCATGGGTATCACCCAGCACATTACGGGAACGGACAATGTCAAATCTTGTGCCAACCTGGCCCTGTTGACAGGCCACGTTGGATATGCTTCCACCGGGGTCAACCCTCTCAGGGGCCAGAACAATGTCCAGGGCGCCTGTGACATGGGGGCCCTGCCGAATGTTTTTTCCGGTTACCAGTCCGTGATGGATCCCGCCATAAGAGAAAAGTTTGAGGTGCACTGGCATGTTCAAGGGATGAACGAAACCCCGGGACTGACGGTCACCGAGATGCTGGATGGTGCTGAAACAGGGAAAATAAAGGCCCTCTACGTACTGGGAGAAAACCCGGTCGTCAGCGACCCGGATGCCAAACACGCCGCCCGGGCGCTGAGACAGCTGGATTTCCTCGTGGTGCAGGACATCTTCATGACGGAAACGGCCAGACTTGCGACCGTGATTCTTCCGGCCTCGGGTTTTGCGGAAAAAACGGGCACCTTCACGAACACTGAAAGAAGGGTCCAGCTTTCAAGGCAGGCCATGGTCCCTTTGGAAGGGACGAGGCCTGACTGGGAGATTATCAGTGATCTGTCGGGCAGGTGCGGGTATCCGATGGATTACCATAGCCCTGTCGATATCCTGCATGAAATCAATCAATTAACTCCCTCCTACGGGGGAATCACCTACAACAGGATCAAGGATAGTTGGGGACTTTCCTGGCCCTGCCCGGACGAGGACCATCCAGGCACGCCTTTCCTGCACAAGGACCGTTTTGCACGGGGGCTGGGGAGATTCGAACCCAAGGAGTTCGTGCCGCCGGCGGAAATGCCTGATGAGGAGTATCCTTTTGTTCTGACAACCGGAAGAATACGTTTCCATTATCATACCGGCACCATGACCCGAAGGATCCCCCTGCTGGAAAGAGAGGCCCCGGAGGCGGTTCTGGAAATGAATCCTGCTGATGCCAGGCGTCTGAGGTTGAGAAACGGAAACATGGTTGCTGTGGAATCGAGACGTGGCGAGCTGCGTATGCCGGTGGCCATTACAACGGTTGTTCCGGAAGGCGTTGTCTTCAGCACATTTCATTATGGCGAGAACAATATTAATGAGCTGACGATCGCAGCCATTGATCCCGTATCAAAAATTCCGGAATACAAGAATTGCGCGGTGAGCATAAGGAGACTCTGATGAAAAGGCTAAACAAAGAACGTGTGTCTGCCTTTCTCCGTGAAATGAACGAAATCCAAGCCGTCCTCTGTCCCTGTGCCATAGGTGGCAGGGACTCCATTCTGATGCCCCTGGCAGAAGGTAGCCGGCAGGAGCCTGTGGGCAAGACCACCAATTCAGCCAAAGGCGCGCTGTTTCCCCAGAAAGAAGATATCATCGCCTTCATGGGAGATCGCATTTTAAAAAGAATGGCGACCGAAAAGGTCCTTGTTTTCGGTATCAGGCCATGTGACATGATGGGCATTCACTTCACGGACCGGTTCATGACGCGGGGGGGATTTCGCGACCCGCACTATTCGGCCAGGAGAGACAACCTGACGCTCATCGTGGTGGCCTGCCGTGAACCGCCCACTGAATCGTGTTTCTGCGTCGATGCAGAGCGGAAGCCTTACCTGGACGGGGGATTTGATCTGCAGCTTTTTGATGTGGGGGATGACTACATCGCGGTTCCGGGCAGCAGGCGGGGCGAGTCCCTGATGGCGAATCCGCACTTTAAAGAGAGCCCTGACGGAGACACGGTCGAACTGGTGGAGTTCAAGAGAAAGTCGTTGGAATCACAAGGTGCCGGGCCGGGGTTCAGCAAGGCCGTTGAACGGTTGAAGGGGGACGGGCCGGATGAAGCGTTCTGGGAGTCCCTGGCCACGAGGTGCATTGATTGCGGGAGCTGCGTCTATGTCTGCCCCACATGCACCTGTTTCAACGTCTTCGACTTATCTTCTGAAACGGGCTTCGTGAGATACAGGACCTGGGATGCCTGCCTGCACGCCGGCTTCACAAGGGAGACCAGCGGGCACAACCCGAGGCCTACCCTGGGGTCGAGGCTGGCCAGGAGACATGAACACAAGCTTAAGTTTGATGTTCTGAACTACGGTGAAGCCGGATGTGTGGGCTGCGGCAGGTGTTCCGATGCCTGCCCCGTGGGCCTCGGCGCCATAGAAATTATCGAGGCCATCAATACTTAACAAAGGGGGGAAAGACTATGGCGGAAAAGGGAAAAAAGATTTTGATTATCGACGATGATCCCGACTTTGTGAAGACCACGGGGATCGTCCTGAAATCAGCAGGCTATGAGGTGGTCGAGGCCTTTAGCGGCAAAGAAGGCCTCGAGAAGGCGAAATCGGAGGAACCTGATCTCTATATCATAGACCTGATGATGGAGACCTACAGCGAGGGTTCAAACGTCGTGGATGCCCTGATCAAGAATGAGGAGACCAAGGACAAGCCCAGGATCATGATCACCTCGGTCGACCTCAAAGGGCCCTGGGATTCTTATCCGCAGGACGACTGGCTGTCGTGCGATTTCATACTGCAGAAACCGGTCGCTCCTCAGGCTCTCATCGGATATGTTGAGAAGGCCTTCAGTAAGGAATAACAGATTCACCCATCAAATCTGAACCGGAGAAGACAAAGTGGAAAAACTGATCCGAAAGAAGAACTTCATCCAGTTCTGTGAATCCCTGCCGACGCCCCTGGTTCTCTTCGGATCGGACCGGGTGACCTTCAAGGCCAACGCCCAGTTCTGCAGGGTCATAGGCCTAGGAAGAGAGGCCCTGATCGGTAGAAAGTGCTACGAGGTATTCATGGATTTTGAGGAACCTTGCCCGGAGTTGAATTGCCCCTTGAATACTCTGATGGCCGAAAAGAGGACCGTGAGCAGGGTCTACAAGAGAAAAAGGCCCGACGGCACGACCCTCTACCTGGATCTTTTCTTCTCTTGTGTCTGCAATACAGACGGGGACGTCGACTACATCATTACCACCGCCAGAGACATCACACAATCCAAGGAAGTGAAGGCGGATCTCAGAAAGACCACGGATTTTCTTGAAAAGATTATCGAGAGTTCCGTGAACGCCATCGTGGTAGCGGATATGAAGGGCAAGATCCTCTTCATGAACCAGAGTGGTAGGGAATTGTTCAATTCCAATGCCGAAAGCGAGGGAGGGATGGGTTTTGCCCGGGACTACTATTTTCCCGGTGTGGCGTACAATATTATGGAAAAACTCAGAAGCGCGAAATATGGGGGCATGGGCAAGCTGGACGGAATGGGCATTGAACTTCGAACCGGTTCGGGAGAGGAGATCCCGGTGGAAATGACGGCTTCCATCATCTATGAGTCTGGTGAAGAAACGGCCACCATGGCCATTTTCAAGGACTTGAGACCGCAAATCGCCGCCGAAAAAAGACTGGAGAGGACGCGGATGCAATTGATGCAATCTGAAAAGCTCGCATCGATCGGGAAGTTGGCGGCCGGTGTCGCCCATGAGATCAACAACCCCCTCGGGGGCATCCTCATGTACAGCCACCTTGCCCTGGAAGATCTGCCCATGGCAAACCCCGCCTGTGAAAATCTCCAAAAGGTGATTGAACAGGCGGAACGCTGCAAGAAAATCGTCAAAGGGCTTCTCGACTTTTCAAGGCAGCGGAAACCCGAAATTACCTCTGTACAGTTGAATGAACTCATTGATGAGACATTCCAACTCGTCGAAAGCCAATCGGTTCTTCAAAACATCAAGATAGAGAAAAAGCTGGACCCTTTGCTCCCCTCCATTGAAGGGGACAAGTCGCAGCTCCAGCAGGTCCTCCTCAATCTTGTCCTCAATGCGGCCGGCGCAATGGCCCATGGAGGGACACTGAATGTGTCGTCTTCCTGTGACGGCGATGGTATCGAAGTTCGTTGCCGGGACACCGGCTGCGGCATTTCAGCCGAAAATGTGGAGAAAATATTCGAACCCTTTTTTACGACAAAATCCGAGAAAGACGGAACCGGGCTCGGACTTTCCATAAGTCTGGGCATCATCAAAAATCATGGGGGGACGCTTACGGTGGATAGCCGGCCGGGGAGGGGGACGACCTTTAAAGTCCGACTTCCTGCGGTTAGGGATGAAGATTCTGCCATCAGATCACAGGAATGAGGCAATCGCCGGGATTTTATTTGTCACAATGTGTCTGGATAGCGTTCAGATAGGGATTTCAAAACATCCAGGGTTGCGAAAAAGGACCGGATGACTGCAGGATCAAAATGCGACCCCGCACCCGTTCTCATCTCTTCCAGAATCCGGTCTTCACTCCAGGCCGCCTTGTAGGCCCTCCGCGAACAGAGGGCATCATAAACATCCGCAACTGCGACAATCCTTCCGAAAATGGGGATTTCTTCAGCAAGTTTGGGGAGCGGACCACTCCCGCCCGGAACCGTGAAGCCCGGGAGAGGGCGGCCTGTAAGGGGGTCAACATGGCCCGGATAACCGCTTCCATCCCATTTTTCGTGGTGGTTCAGGGCAACCTGCCCGGCCATTTCATCCAGCTCTGAAGGATTCTTGAGGAACAGCCTTGCACCGAGGTAGGTGTGGCCCTTCATCATCTCATATTCACCGGCAGTCAACCGCGACGGCTTTTTCAGGATCACATCGCTGATGGCCACCTTGCCCACGTCGTGTAACATGGCAGCCATTCGCAGGATGTCCTTCTGCCTGTTGATCTCATGGGGGGAGAGGCCCTGTTCCCGGGCCCAAGACTCATAGAGCTCGACGGAAAAGGCCGCGACGCGATTGGCATGGTGCCCCGTTTCGGTGGGGTCTCTCAATTCTGCCATGCTGATCATCCTCAGGATGATATTTCTGGTGGTCTGCGCCCGTTCGATGGCCAGGCCCGCACTGGTGGCGAAATGCTTGATCACCAATTCGTGGCTCGGGGAAAAGGGAATCACCTCCCCCGAGTCATCCTTGGCGTTAATCATCTGGATTACACCGAGCACATGCTCTCGTTGGTTGGTCATGGGAACAGCCAGCATGGATTGACATCGGTAATCAGACAGTTCGTCGAAATTGGAGTCAAATGTGTAGGGTTCAGAGCCACTCATCCTGTACACGTGAGGGATATTGACGAGTCGGCGATTCTTGGCCACGTAACCCGAGATGGAGGCGTTATTGATGGGGATCGAAAAGGTGCTGTAGATGAGCTTCTTGCCCGGGCCCAGTCTTTTTTGAAGGGTATCGTTCTGCGTATGGCTGAATCTGAGCTGATCCTTCCGCTTGAGGTAGATGGATCCGGCGTCGGCATTGAAAAATTGTCTTGCGTGGGTGAGGATTCGTTCCAGGAGCATATCAAGGTCTTTGACCTCATTGATATCCAGGCTGATTCCGGTGATCAGATCTATTTTTTCCTTTTCGCTCAACATGTTGCAGTCGCCTTTTTGATGACTTCGTTGGAAGCTGATTTATGCCGCAGGCGGCAGCCTGTCAGAACCAAGTGGTGCCGAATCTGACACTCTTTTTCAGACGCTTTCTAAACACCCCTTCACTATCACAGAAGATGCGGTAAAACAAGGGAATGCGACCTGGAGAGGCCGACATGCACTTCTTGAGACAGGGATAATCACCTTGACGTCCACTTGTGCGCTTTGATAAAAAGGTGCACATGAACACCCTGGACATGCTCATCATCGGCACGATGGTTTTTTTCATCGTGAGGGGGATCTGGAGAGGATTTTTCAGAGAAATCGGTTCGTTGACCGGTGTCGTTTTGGGAATCTGGCTAGCCAACAGGCTACAGCCCCAGATGACTCTGATCCTGAGATCTTACATGCCTTCCGCCCATTTCCTGCCATTAGTCAGCTTTGCAGCCATCTTTTTTCTGGTCTTGGTGGCGTGTAATCTGGGGGGATGGGCCCTGAAAACCATCGTAAAAAAGGCCTTTCTCGGTTGGGCCGACAGGGCGTTGGGCGCCGGCCTGGCTGTCCTCAAAGGGGTCGTTCTGACCTATCTGGTGATTGTTCTGCTCACCTTTTTTGTCCCTGCAAAGACGCCCCTGATCGCACGATCCAGGCTGGCACCCTTCATCATATCTTCCTATCAGTCCATGGCGGGATTCATTTCCGAAGGGGCCTACGCGCGGTGGAAAAAAAACTGGTTTGGTGGACAGAAGAAACCAAAGGACATTCCTTCGAAACCATCTGAAAAGACTTTTTAGAATCTTATGAATAATTTTGGCTTGGGCATTTGTCTATTTCCAGGTTGTTTGCCTCCGGTGGGTTTGGCCGGGTCAGGAATTGATCAGAATGGATCAGATCAGATTGGGGAAAGCCGTAAAGGAACTCGTTGAGCTGGTGAGACGACTGAGGGGGCCGGGTGGTTGTCCATGGGATGCTGCGCAGACCGCACACAGTGTCCGAATGTACCTCCTTGAGGAGGCCTATGAAGTGCTCGATGCCATCGAGGGGGGCGATTCCGGGGAGGTGCGTTCAGAATTGGGAGATCTCCTGTTTCAGATAGTGTTTGTGGCGTATCTCGCAGAAGAAGAAGGCCGGTTCGATTTTGTTGAAGTCGTTGAGGAAATAACGGAAAAAATGATCCGCCGTCACCCCCATGTTTTTGGGGATGTGAAGGTCAGAAACGCCGAAGAGGTGGCGGTCAATTGGGCAGCGATAAAGAAAACGGAGAAGGGTGCTGTGCAGGGCAGGGGGCCTTTTCTGCGACACGTTTCGGCAAATCTGCCGGCACTTCAACGGGCTCACCGCCTTGGAGAAAGGGCATCCAAGGCCGGATTTGACTGGCCGGATAAGGAAGCCGTATGGGAAAAGGTCCAGGAAGAGATTGGTGAACTCGAGGATGCCATGGGGAGCGAGGAACCCGCAAAGGTGGAAGAGGAACTTGGAGACTTGCTTTTTTCTCTCGTAAATCTCGCCCGGCACTGGGGCCTGACCGCTGAAGACCTCCTGCGGAAGAGCAATGCCAAATTTGTTCACCGGTTTGAACGCATGGAAAAAGCGTTGTCCTCCGCCGGGAAAGACTTTGCTGGGACCACATTGGAAGAAATGGACCGGGTCTGGAACAAGATCAAGAACGGGACGGGGTAACCGGCTTTGGCCCGCAAAAAGAAATCGGCTGTTATGAGGAGGATTTCAGGATGGGTTTTGGTGATCTTCCTTTTCTTCCTTGTTTTTTCAAGCCTTCAGGTCCTCTTGCTGCGTTTCATGAATAGCCCCCTTACCTTGACCAGGATTTCCGGATGGATTACGGACCAAAGACCTTCAGGATCAGGCAGGTCTGCCGGGACATGGAAGCCACTGGAGGATATTTCCCCAAATTTGAGAAGGGCGGTGCTGGCAGGAGAGGACCAGCGTTTTTTGTGGCACCATGGCTTCGATATTGTAGAGATTTCTCATGCCATTAAGGATATCATCCAAAAAGGGAGTAAGAGAGGTGCCAGTACCATTACCATGCAGGTGGCCAGAACGGTGTTCCTATGGCCGGCGAGAACCTGGTCTAGAAAAGCGGTGGAGGCCTATTATACCTTTCTTTTGGAAATGTTTCTGAGCAAGAAGCGGATCCTTGAAATCTACTTGAACACGGTGGACTGGGGAGCGGGTATCCGGGGGGCGGAAGCGGCCTCCAGAAGCTATTTTAAAAGTTCATCTTCAAGCCTCTCTCCGGATCAGGCCGCCCTTCTGGCAGCTGTTTTGCCCGGTCCACACAAATGGTCGGTGAAGCGACCCAATGCTGAGGTAAGGCAAAGGCAGATGAGGATTTTGAGGGACATGAAAAGGATGCCGTTGGTTGGGGTTCATTAGGTTTACTCTGACGACGAGGCGCTTGATTTGCCCCTTTCAAAGATTATCATTTACAGACATGGTGGGGAAATAGATGTGGCAAGGAAAGGCAAAAACATGGTAAACATAAGGTTGGAGTTGCCCATCCACTGGTCGGGCTTTCGAAATTAGGATGCCGTTGCGCTGATCTTTTCGGAATCGGCCGGTAAAGCCAGCGGGTTTCCCACCACCGGGACCTTTTCAAGGGTGTTATAGGCCGGACAATCTTCCACTAAAGGACACCTTTCACGGCAAACCAGAACGTTCATGCGTGGGGCACTTCTCTTATTCGGACAAACAATATAATCGGTCATTTTCTGCTCCAGGGGGCAAAAGTTATATTTAATTATAAGTCAATTATTAACTTTTATAACAAAAAGAATCTCATATGTCAATCGTAATATTTCACTATTAGGGGAAGAGGCAGTTTCGAGGTATAAGGCGTAGGTGGGAAATCAAGACCGGGCCGGGCTTGGGTTCTCAACCAAACCGATGCGAAGGGATACCGTATGATCAGATTCATTGGACTGAATGGCCTTATTATCATCCATACCATTCTCTTTTGTCTTTTGGCAGCTGTCATGGCACTTTTCGGCTTCAGTGGGAGACGTATCCATTTCTGGGTCGCGGTGCCATGGGCACGCGCGATCCTGTGGCTTTCAGGCACAAAGGTGGACGTGAAAGGAAGGGAAAACGTGGATCCCGAGATCCCACGTATCTACATGACGAATCATCAGAGTTATTTTGATATATGGGGACTGCTGGCCTCTCTGCCCGTGGACTTCAAGTTTATTTTGAAGCAGGAACTCATGAGAATACCCCTCTTGGGCTTTGCCATGGGACGGGCCGGCTATATCGGGATAGAAAGAAAGGATCCCAGAAAGGCGGTTCAGAGTATGCGCAAGGCCGCAGAGAGGATAAAAAACGGGGCCTCCGTCTTGATTTTTCCGGAGGGAACGCGAAGTATCGACGGGCACCTGCAAGAGTTCAAACGGGGTGGCTTTAAACTGGCCCTCAAGTCCGGATGCGATATTGTTCCCGTGGTTGTAAAAGGGAGTATGTACATTATGCCAAAGGGCAGTTTCAGGATAAGAAAGGGGAACTTTGGGCTTTCCATTGGGGACCCAATCCCTGTGGGGGATTACACGGTGAAAGAAATGGGCGCCCTCATGGGGCGGGTAAGGGAAGTAATGTTGAAGGAACTGGAGGCACAGGAGTGAAGCTGCTGAAAATGGAAAAAAGGCTCGGAGGGTTTTGCAGATGGGGCGCCGCCATCCTCACGGTTCTGGCGGCCCTTTGGGGGGGGGCGGGAGTGCCTGAGGGTGCGGAGGCCTATGTCATGCCCTCCGAACAGCTGCTCGGTTTTGTGGCGAACAATTTCAAGGGCTTCAAGTCAACCGCGATCCTTCAATCAACCCGCCTGATGGGCTCTCAGGGAAAGGAACCCGCCATAGCCTTTGAGGAAAAAATATGGGTTAAGCCGCCGCGGTTTTACAGGTCTCAGATCGTCACGGAAATCGAAGAAGAAGGGATGTCCCTTGAGGAAATCCAGGCTTCCCGATTCAACATCGATCCGGGCTACAGACAGTTGCTGGCAGCCAACAGCCGGCAGGATTTGTCGGGTTTGTTACTGGCGTGGGGCATTGATCAGTCTCTGGTTTCCCTGACACGACTTGATGGAACCGTGGCCTATGCCATCGGGGATTACAAGGACGGGACCATGCCCGCCCTCTTAATAGAAAAAAAAAGATTCCTGCCCATTCTGTTGCGATACCAGGTGCCGGGAAGGCCGGGTACTGAACCTGTTATCATCCGTTTCCAGGATTTCAGAAGAGTGCACGATGGGTGGTACCCCTTCAGGATCGACTGTTTTCTGGGCCAGGAGCTGATGGAGAGATATTTGTTGTTGGAGGCAAAATTCAATAGTCCTTTTCCTTCGGACCCATTCGCTGACAGCAAGGCGAATCCCGCTTCGGACTCCAAGGGGCAAACGGTTCTTGTTTCATCTGAAAAGGGCCAGATCGAAGGGGTTATCAAGGCCTTCAAACAGAAATATGACGGAACCTCACCATAGATCACGCTCCCACGCCGAGCCCATGCATGGACACCATAATGAAGCTTTCAGAGTCACCACGACCCCAATAGGGCGGCGGTTCTTTTGAACTCCGTGCCGGTGGTTATCCCTTGATCGAGAAAAAACCAACCTGTCTGAGAATTGCTGTTTCCCTCCCTGTCAAGGAGACCTACTCCTATGCGGTCCCGGCCACATTGACATCGGAAGTGCGCGTCGGACTGCGGGTGCTGGTCCCTTTCGGGAGTCGACAGGTGACGGGTTATGTCATGGAGTTGATTCCGCCTCCGGACCCTTCCAATCTCCTGAAGGATGTCCTGGATATCCTGGATCCCCATCCCCTGTTTTTTGAAAACATGGTTCCCTTTTTTGAATGGGTTTCCGAGTATTACCTTTGCCCGATTGGACTGGTGATCAAGTCTGCACTCCCAGGGGGAATAAACAGGCAATCGTACAGGACAGCGCTTCTGACAGAAGCCGGTTTCCTGGCCCTGGAGAGGGGAGGCTCCGGGCAGGCGGAAGCGGAGTCCCTTTCGTGGATCAGGGATCATCCGGGCGCCCCGCTTCCTCGTCCCTTTCACAGGATTTACGGCCTCGCGAAAAAGGGATGGTTGCGGTTTGAGGAACGCGCCCCCGGGAAAGGCACGGGCCCCCTGATGCGAATACTTGTCAAGGTCAGAAAGGGATTCCATTCCGGGGAACTCGCGGAAAAGATGGACGGCCATCTGAGGGCAAGAAATGAAGAGGCCTTTCTCAGAAAAGTGCTTTCGCATGACGGCATTTGGCAGACCGAACTCTGCAGGGAATTTTCCAATGCCTCCTATCTGATCGACAAGTGGTCCGGAAAGGGCGTGCTTGAACAGGTTTCAGCCCCTGTTTACCGAACCCCTGCCGGGGGAATCATCACACAGTGTGCTCCCCCTGAAATCCTCTTGAAACAACAGGAGACGGTCCTCCTCCATCTCCGGGAAAGGATAAAGGCCCACCGTTTTTCAGCCTGCCTCTTGCATGGCGTAACGGGCAGCGGGAAAACCGAAGTCTACTACAGGGCCGCCAAGGAGACCATAGGAGAAGGAAGACAGACCATCCTCATGGTCCCTGAGATATCCCTTGCCACCTACATGTATGGCCTTTTTCGGTCCAGGCTGGGAGATCGCGTGGCCATTTATCACAGCAGCCTCAGCCGCGGCGAGCGCTACGATCAGTGGACGCGCATGGCGAGAGGAGAAGTGGACCTGGTCATTGGTGCGCGTTCGGCACTTTGGGCGCCTTTTCCGGATCTGGGACTCCTCGTTGTGGACGAAGAGTTCGATCCGGCTTACAAACAGGAGAATCCTCCGCGTTACCATGCAAGGGATGCCGCCGTGGTCAGAGGCAAGATGTCAAAGGCCGTAGTCCTTCTCGGTTCGGGGACCCCGTCGGTTCAATCCTACCATAACTGCCTCAAAGGACGATACCATCTCCTTGCCATGCCTCAGCGGGTAGAAAACCGGCCGCTGCCCCATATCGAGATGGTGGACATGAAAACGGCCAATGGTTCCGCCGGGGAGGAAAGGATCATCAGCTCCCGGCTAAAGGCTGCCCTTCAGGATCATCTGGACGCAGGGAATCAAGCCATTCTCTTCCTGAACCGCAGGGGCTTTCACCGGCTGTACCTCTGCATGGACTGCGGGAAGAGTATCCGGTGCCCCAACTGCGATGTTGCCTTGACCCACCACCAGGAACACAGGCTCAAGTGCCATTACTGCGGATTCAACATTGAGGTCCACAGCCGATGTCCCTCCTGCGGCAGCGGAAGACTGAAGCCTTATGGTTTCGGGACCGAACGCTTGGCTTCCGAACTCTCCGACCTGTTGCCGGGAGTGCATGTGGGGAGGATGGATACGGACAGCACAGGGAGAAAAGGGAGCGCCTTTGAGATCCTCAAACGATTTGGTGCTCATGAAATTGATATCCTCGTGGGGACGCAGATGATCACCAAGGGATATGATTTCCCGAATGTCACCCTTGTGGGGGTCATTGCCGCCGACCTCTCCCTCGGGTTTCCCGATTTCAGGGCGGGGGAGAGGACCTTTCAGATTCTGACCCAGGTGGCGGGCCGGTCAGGGCGGGGGATGAAAAAGGGAGAGGTTATCGTCCAGTCTTTCAATAGTGAACACTATGCCATCAAGGCGGCCATGGCGCACGACTTCAAGGCTTTCTTCGAGGAAGAAATGTCTTTGAGAGAGGCCTTGGGCTACCCCCCCTTCACACACCTGGCCTGTCTGAAGATCAAGGGCAACAGCAAGGAGAGAACGGCCGAAGCGGCCCGTTTTCTCGGAAAACATATGAGAGAAATTATCCTCGGCTGGCCAAAACGCGGGCGGGAGATCAGGATTCTCGGACCTGTCGAGGCGCCCATTTCCCGGGTAAAAGGAAAATATCGGTGGCAGATCCTGATCAAGGGTCGGAGCATGGCACTCATCAGACATCTCGTATTGGCGGTGGAGGACCCTTTCAGGGGGGTATCCCAACTGAAGGGGGTTCAGCTTATCGTGGATGTGGATCCTTATCAGATGATTTGATGTTAACCAGGTTTAGCCGGTTGTGCCCGTTGACCGGTTCTGCCCGTTGGCTTCGCCACAGCCGGGGTTGAACTCATTGACCGCAAATCCTCGTCTTATTGGCGCATCATGGGGTTCACCGTGCGGGTTCACGGAAATTCCTTGCCTTACTATAGGCAGGTAAGATAGAAAAAGAAGTGTTTTCGGCTCAAGGAGGTCCCCATGCCGGGGAAAGCGAGGAGACGAATGGGCCCGAACCTGACACTCTTTTTACGATTCTATCCGGAAGGAGTCGATATGTTTTTCAGAAAAGTGGCCATGTATGCGCTGGTTGTACCCATTGTAACAATATTCCTGATGATCGGCTGCCAAAAAGACGTGAACGCTTTGCAGGCGGCACCGGATTTCGCTCTGAAAGACCTCGGAGAACGAACCCTGTCGCTCGCACAATTCAGGGGACGAATCGTTGTCCTTGATTTCTGGGCAACCTGGTGTCCACCCTGCCGCATGTCCATTCCGGAACTGGTCAAACTTCAGAAAGAGTTTAAGGATCAGGGCCTGGTGATTATTGGGATATCCCTGGACGATCCTGCACTGGTCACGAATGCGTCTCTCAGATCCTTCAAGCAGAAATTCAAGATGAACTACAGCGTGCTTCGATACGACCTGCAGATCATGAAGGACTATTTCGGAACCAACAGCCCGGCGATCCCCACCATGTTTGTGATTGACCGTGAAGGGAAGATAAGAGACAAGCTGGTCGGTTATCGAGACGGTGCCCTCCGAAAGTCCATCAAGGCCCTCCTTCAATGAAACTGGATTTTCATACCCATGTATTTCCACCCGCTTTCAGGGCGGACAGAGCAAGGTATTGTTCGGGGGAGCCGGGCTTTGCGGAACTGTACGATTCTCCCAAGGCCAGACTGGCAGGTGTGGAGGATCTGATCAGCCACATGGATGCGGTGGAGGTGGATAGATCCGTTATCTTCGGTTTTCCCTGGCACAACGGGGAGACTGTGCGGCGACACAATGACTACATGATGGACGCGGTTCAGAGGTATCCGGGTCGGTTGACCGGGTTTTGTTGTTTTTCTCCGACCCTTGAAGAAGCATCGAAGGAAACTGAAAGATGCCTGAAATCAGGGTGCCGCGGGGTGGGCGAATTGGCCGTCTACGGGGATGGATGGACGGTTGAAGTTGTGGATGCACTGGAGGAGGTGATGGCGATTGCCCTCGATTTTGAAGTGCCTGTCCTGCTTCACACCAATGAGCCGGTCGGACATCCATACCCTGGAAAGACCCCGATGACACTGGGACAGATCTATCACCTCGTCAGGAAATACCCTTTAAACCGAATAGTCCTGGCCCACTGGGGAGGTGGGCTGCCATTCTATGAACTCATGAAGAGGGATGTGAAAGAAGCCCTGAAAAATGTCTGGTTCGATACGGCTGCCTCACCCTACCTCTACGACCCCCGGATCTACAGGGTGGTTGGGACTATTGCGGGTTTTGACAAGATACTCTTTGGAAGTGATTTTCCTCTGCTCAGCCCATCGCGGTATTTCAAGGAAATGGAGGAAGCAGGGTTGTCGACCAGGGAACGGGTGCAGGTCTCAGGAGAAAATGCAGCCCGTTTGCTTAATTTGATGACTTGGTAAAAAGCTGGTTTATGCCGCAAGAGGCCGCCTATGAAGAACGAAGAGGAGCCGAACCTGAGACTCTTTTTCAGACCCTTTCTAAACACTTTGGAGGGAATGGACGCCGATTTGGGGTTAGCGTAAATTCATAGAAGCGCGTAGGGTTTGGGAGGCGTAAGCCCCAAATAGCCGCCCATGTCGGTGTTTGGTGCCAAGTGCACTATGAGAAAGGGTCTGAAAAAGAGTCTCAGGATCGGCTCCTTGACTCCGGCGGAAGAGACGACTTCGTTGGTAGTCATCTTCTGAGTACTCGATTAAACAGAAAGGAGAAAGAATGGCTGAATTTATGGACATCTTGAAAGGCAGGCGTTCCATTCGCAGGTACGAAGAAAAAGAGATTCCCGAGGAGATATTGAATCAGGTCTTCGAGGCCGTTCAGTGGTCCCCGTCATGGGCCAATACGCAGTGCTGGGAATTGGTCGTTGTGAGGAATCAGACAACGAAAGAGAAACTTGAGGCGACCCTCTCCCAGACCAATCCGGCCCGAAAGGCTATGGTCCAGGCACCGGTGGTCCTCGCCCTCTGCGGGAAGCTCATGAGTTCGGGGTGCTACAAGGGGCAGGTCACGACCAAGTTCGGAGACTGGTTCATGTTTGATCTGGGACTTGCCACCCAGTCCATCTGCCTCGCCGCCCATGCCCAGGGGTTGGGGACGGTTGTGGTGGGGCTTTTTGATCACGACCGGGCAAAAGAGGCCCTGGGAGTACCCGAAGGTTATGAACTGGTGGTCATGATTCCCCTCGGCTATGCCGCCAAGGGATCACCCGCGCCCAGGAGACGGGAACCAGCGGATTTCGTGCACGAAGGCCGATTTTAACTCGGTTTTCACCGCCCATTCGCTTCGCTCATTCGAGGCGCAGGGCACGCGGAGAAAACCTTTTCCCTTTTCCGTCGTGAGGCGGAAAAGGGAAAATATGCGGTGAACCAAAAAAAGCCTCAAAAATTGAAGACCGTGTCCAGTTCCTCATTGGGTATATTAAAGACCACATTGTGCGGCGCCAGCTTTTCCCGGAGGAAAAACTCCGGCAACCGGTCGTCGGCCGCGGTAAAGCCCGCCCTGGCGTTAAAATCCCGTTCTATCTTAAGGACCTTCTGACCAAGAGCCGTCACGTCATCCGCGGTGAGGGAGAGTCCGTACTTGGCATTGAGCATGTCCACGATGGCCGTCAGTGCGTCCGGCATATCCAAGACGGGAAAGGCCACAAACAGACACAGCCCGGCGGTGTCAATGGCGGCCGTGGCCACCTGAAGGTTTCTGGAAAGTTCCACCTGGCCTTCCGGTTTCAGGGGATCCAGTTCACCCCCTACATTCATGATATTGGTGGCGACCGCATAGCCGGCCGTGTGGTCCGCACCCATGGGAGTCGTCGCATAGGTGACGCCGATGCCCTTGACGGCCCGGGGGTCGTAGGCCGGGAGGGCCTGGTTCTTGACCACGGGAACCCTTCTCACACCGAAGGCCTTACCCACTGCCCCGGCGCCGGATCCCAGGATCCGTCCCATGGGGGTTCCCTTGCCGATCTCGGCAAGAAGCTCTTCAGCTCCCGCGGCATCGCCGAATGCCTTGACGCCCCCTTCCATTGAAACGGCAATGGCGTTGCCCGTTTCGATGGTATCAATGCCGAAATCGTCGCACGCCCTATCCATTCGAGCAATGGCATCCAGGTTGTCGATTCCGCAGTTGGGGCCCCAGGCCCAGACCGTCTCGTATTCGGGCCACTTGGAAAAATACTCCCCGTTTTCGTCCATGTAGTCCCCTGAGCATCGGATGATGCAGCCGGACATGCAACCGTGAGAGGGGTTTCCTTTACGTTCCAGGGTCACCTTGTTGAGTGATTCTCCGCCCACCTTGTCGGCACCCTCGAAGCGGCCGGAGCTGAAATTCCGGGTGGGAAGGGCACCTGCCTCGTTGATGATATTGATCAAAATATCCGTACCGTAATTGGTGAGCCCCTGGCTCGTGACCGGATGCTCCTGTAACGCCTTGGCAAATCGCTTGGCCGCGGCCTTGAAGGACTCCTTGTCCGTCAAGGGGGCCAGTTCACCTTCCGCCGGATCGATGACGATTGCCTTGAGGCCCTTGGAGCCCATGACCGCCCCCAGGCCGCCCCGTCCTGCGTGGCGTGTGGGCCTGAGTTCACGGTCTGTAAAGGCAACGCTCGCTGCAGGCATCTTCCACTCACCTGCCTGTCCGATGGCGGCAAAGCCGACCTTTTCTCCGTAGGCCCCTTTGAGCTTATCCACCGTTGCATAGGTGCCGAGCCCTTTCAGATCATCGGCCGGTGAAAGCTCACATTTGTTTTTTCCCACATAGAGCTTGTACAACTTTCCATCTTCCCGCAAACCTTCAACCACGATAGCGGCAATGCCCAGCCTGGAAAGATAGCCTCCGGCCTGTCCCCCGGAATTGGCTTCCTTGATGCCACCTGTGAGAGGGCTCTTTGCCCCGACGGATATACGACCGGAATTGGCACAGTTGGTCCCGCCCAGAAGACCCGGCGCAAAGACCAGCTTGTTGCTGGGGCCGATTGGAGAACAGGTGGGTTCCACCTCGTCGGCGACAATGGCGGAAGTCAGCCCCCTTCCTCCGAGACCCCGGTACCTCTCGGGGACATCTTGGTTCTCGACGGAAAGGTCCGACATATTGACTCTCAGGATCTTAAACATGACAGCCTCCTTTCATGGATGATAGGTTTGTAGTCGCCGCTTCACATTCAGGTTTCGGAAAGCGGCGTGCAATCACCTTTCTGGAAAAAGTGAATGGATATAAAGCCATATTGCCACAAATAATGGACCCCATCAAGGCCAAATTTAAAAAAAAATCAAACGGTTAGATCAAGTTTGACATAACAGGTTCGGGGATATATCATTGACACGAAGGAGCGGCTCATGAATAATGAACCTGAAGCTTTGACGGGGAGGCACTGGGTTATGCCTGTTCAAATTTTTCTCAGCTCTAGTCTGAGAAAGTACGTGCCCGGCTATGATGCCAATGCGGGTATCGGCAAGGTGATTGAAACTCCAATGAAACTGGAGGATCTCTGTCGGGAGATGGGAATCCCCCTTGAAACGGTCAAGATCGCAATGGTCGACGGCAAACGCGTCCCCTTTGACCATGAGCTCCAGGGTGAGGAACGCATTGCTTTTTTCCCGCCCGTGGGTGGAGGCTGAGATGGCAACTGGAGATAAAAAAAATACGGTGGAGATCCGCATTTTCGGGAGCTTGCGGCAGTATGTGGATGATCAGGGATTCTCCAATCCATTGGAGAGGAAAGTAGGCTCCAACGGGAGCACCGCTTATGCCCTGGCCACGGACCTGGGAATCCCGCCTGAAAAGGTTGAGGCGGTTTTTTGCAATGGGCGTGTCCAGAATATCTACGATCCTGTCCACCGGGGAGATCGGCTCGCCCTGGCACCCTATGGCACGCCTGGCCCGTACCGTGTCTTTTTGGGAATGGCCAGAGAAAACAGAGAGCGAAAAAGACGCGAAAAAGAGACCCGAGGGGAGACCCCTCAGGATGTCAGGAGGAGAACTGAGCCATGACCTATCGTATTGAAAAGGATACCCTGGGAGAGGTGCGGGTTCCAGCGGACAGGTACTGGGGGGCCCAGACTGAACGGTCGAGACAGAATTTCAGGATCGGGGGACAAAGAATGCCCATTGAAATCATCAGGGCATTCGCCATCCTGAAAAAGGCGGCCGCTTTCACCAACAGGGCGTGCGGGGTGCTCCCGAAACAAAAGGCCGAAATCATCGGCCGCGTGTGCGATGAGATCCTGGAGGGTAAACTGGATGATCACTTTCCCCTCGTGGTCTGGCAGACGGGTTCAGGCACACAGTCCAACATGAATGTCAACGAGGTGATCTCCAACCGGGCCATCGAACTGCTGGGGGGCGAGATGGGAACGAAAGAACCGATCCATCCCAACGACGATGTGAACAAATCCCAGTCTTCCAACGACACCTTCCCCACTGCCATGCATATCGCGGCTTACAAAATGATAGTAGAACAGACCCTTCCCAAACTTGCGGCCCTGCAGGACGTCTTCGAGGCGAAATCAAAGACTTTTATGCCCATTGTCAAGATCGGGCGAACGCATCTCATGGACGCGACGCCCCTGACCCTGGGGCAGGAATTCTCCGGTTACGCCTCCCAGCTCAGCCACGGAATTCGAGCCGTCAGGAACAGCCTGGCGCACCTGTCGGAACTTGCCCTGGGGGGAACGGCCGTGGGCACGGGCATCAACACGCCGCCCGGGTTTGCAGAAAAGGTCGCCGGAGAGATTGCCCGGATGACCGGTCACCCTTTCACTTCGGCTGAAAACAAGTTTGAGGCCCTGGCGGCCCACGACGCCGTCGTGGAGATTTCGGGGGCCCTCAAGACGGTTGCCGGGAGCCTTATGAAGATCGCCAACGACATCAGGCTCCTTGCATCGGGACCCCGCTGCGGAATCGGTGAGATCAATATCCCGGCCAATGAACCCGGCTCATCCATCATGCCGGGGAAGGTCAACCCGACCCAGTGCGAGGCCATGACCATGGTCTGCGCACAGGTTTTTGGAAACGATGTGGCCGTCAATATCGGCGGTATGAACGGGCATTTCCAACTGAACGTCTTCAAACCCGTGATTATCTACAACCTGCTCACCTCTGCGAGACTTCTGGGCGATGCAGCGGAATCCTTCAACAGGAACTGCGTCTCCGGTATCCTTCCCAATAAAGAGAATATCCGGCACAACCTCAATCGGTCACTCATGCTGGTCACCGCTTTGAATCCGCATATCGGCTATGACAGGGCGGCCCAGGCTGCCAAGAAGGCCCTGGCGGATGGGACGACCCTGAAGGAGGCAGTCCTTGCCCTGGGGTTCCTCTCTGAAGAGGAATTCGACGCCTACGTCGTACCTGAAAAAATGGTGGGGCACATAGGGTGAAAAAGAAAGTTCTGTGACATCATGTCCTAAATGGAAGCGGACCGGAATGACCGAACCATTGCATTCGGTGTAAGAATCGCAGTGACGGCAAGGTAGTTCAACGGGTACGATCGCGTGAAGATAACCGACGAGATAGACCAGGTTGGCGGCATGGGGTTCACCTCCGGTGAGGATGCCGCCGTTTACCTCATCCATTTTGATGACCATGCCGCCCTTGTGGATGCCGGGTGCGGGGACTCGGAGGACAACCTGCTCCGGAATATCCAGGCATGCGGTGTTGTGCTTGAAAAGATCGAGTACCTCCTGATCACACACTGCCATTTTGATCATACGGGCGGGGTAAACAGCCTGAAGCAGAGGTTCGGATGCACGGTGGTCGCGCACGAACTGGATGCCCCGTTTCTTGAACAGGGCAACAATGAGGTCACCGGCGCGACCTGGTACGGCTCATCCATCATCCCATTTACCGTTGACCGGAAACTGACCGGCCCCCAAGAGGAAGTACTGTTGGGAGAGAGGACGATCAAGGCCATACACACACCCGGGCATTCCCCGGGATCGGTAGTATATCTAACAGAATCCGAAGGCTTGCGGGTCCTCTTTGCCCAAGACGTTCATGGACCTCTCGATCCCATGCTCCGCTCAAACAGGGACAATTATCTCCACTCCCTGGAGCACCTCATTTCACTCGAAGCCGACATCCTGTGCGAGGGTCATTACGGTGTCTACAGGGGAAAGGAGCGCGTAAAGGAGTTCATCGCGTCTTTCCTTCCAGGGCATTAACCCGTATCAAAAGCCTGCTTCACCATCGCAGCCTTTTCTGTGGCCCAGTTGAGGGTCCGGCCCTGTTCGATTTGCAAGGTAAATCCCTAAGTCAGGGACAACTACAGATCTGTCAGACAGATCACCGGTTTTGGAGATGGATGATATTTGTATCTTTTGGATGGATATCTCAGGTTTGGATCAGTGCATCATCAAAAAAGCGTAAAATCATAGAGATCCCTCTTTTACTCGACATAAAAACCCCTTTTCTTTTCATTTCTCCAAAAAACCTCTTGGGTTGTGACCGTATTTGTCAAAACCATCCGGTATGATTTAGAAGAGAACTGGACGGAAAGTCTGCGTATGTCTGTGTGGGTCTGCGGCCAATGCTGGGAAATCATTTGACATCATTCTTTCAGAGGATTACAAAAAAGTACAAAGCGTCTTTTCCAACCGGACAACCAACGGGAGGTGAGGCATCGTGAAGAAGCCGGCACGGCTCAAGACAACAGCCCGCCTTTTTCCCGACAAGGAATCAGAAGCCACCACCGCTACCTCATTCACC
>JBAPTR010000015.1:0-4409 GCA_049282265.1 Desulfatiglandaceae bacterium
TCCAGCGGGAAAGCGTGGGAGCAAATAAAATCAGGTCTCGAGAAAGCCATGGATGATTTGGGTAACGCCTACAAAAAGGTTGTGGCCGAGTTCAGTAAATCCTGAGAACATTGATTTTACCTTGTCAGGTTTTTTCACTTAAACTTGATAGAACCGTAAAAAGTCCGTCCGTGGACTTTTTACTAACGCAAACCGAAAAGTGTGATTTTCGTTTTTTTATAAATCAACGGGTTGCGTCGCACCCCATTGATTTGCGTGCCCGTCCATAGGCACGATGATGACTTCTTGCAAAGTCATCAAACTTCAGTCAAACCGAAATCCAACAGGAGGAATACCATGAAATCAAGCACGCAAGACAACGCAGAAGGCAAGATACACCAGGTGAAGGGGAAGATCAAGGAGATCACCGGGAAAGTTACGATGAATACTGACTTGGAGGCGGAAGGCAAAGAGGAAAGCAAAACCGGCAAAGTTCAGGAAAAGATCGGCCACGTCAAGAAGGTTTTGGGGAAGTAGGAAGAGCGGCGTATCATGTACCAGGGTAGTCAAACAATGCGCGAGATCATCGACAAGACCAAAGGCAAGATCAACCAAGCTGTAGGCGACCTGACCGGCAGAAAAGGGCTCAAGCGATTGGGCGAGAGGGACGAACGCAAGGTCAAGTCGAAGGCGATGGGAAGGGTGCGAAGTGCACGGTCAAAGGAAGAATCCGAAACTGACCCGCATATACAACAAAGTGAAGGGAGGAAATTACCATGAGTACTACAACGCTTATTATCATCATCGTCGTGTTGATCCTATTGTTCGGCGGGGGCGGCGGTTACTATTGGCGTAGACGACGGTAGGTGTCACTTCTCACATTATTTCGAGGCAAGAAATTCACGATAGTTTGACATGTTGCAGGATTGTTTAACCGGAAGGGGGCATGATTCCCCTTCCGGGATTTAACTGCCTATATGAGTTCACTGTAGGCGAATCTGACGTGTTCCGCCTTGGAACACGGGAAAAGGAGTCGAGTATGCTTTGGACCATCGGTGTGATTCTCCTGATTTTGTGGTTGTTGGGATTTATTGGTCATGTGGGTGGTGGACTCATTCATATCCTGCTGGTCATCGCCGTCGTCGTGATATTGATCCAAGTTATTCAAGGACGAAGGTAGTGGTAGCGATTTGGACCCTTGCCGGAGGAGTTGAGGTGTTCGGAAAGGAGGTAGCCAGCAGGTCTAGAAAGATTTTGCGGAATCTTACGTCAGAAGAAAAGGCCTAGTATTCAACCATGTCACAAACAAATTTACACGGAGGAGTAAACGCTATGAAAAAGAGAAGCAGGTTTGTCGGCTATTTGGTTCTTCTTGCGCTCATCGTCACCTTTGCGGCCTGTGCATCGACATCCAAACAGGAAAGCACAGGTCAATACGTTGACAATTCGGTCATTACGACCAAGGTGAAATCTCTGCTTGCAGCTGATGATTTTCTTAAATCATTCAAGATCAGTGTGAAAACCTACAAGGGCACCGTTCAACTGAACGGCTTTGTCAATTCTCAAAAGGCCGTCGATAAAGCGGTTGAAATCACACGAAGCGTCAAAGGGGTCAAATCCGTAAAGAATGATCTGATCGTGAAATAGGTGGCCGTTATCCTATAAGGCATGCCGTACTCTGTCTGAAAACAGGACTGACCTTCCCCCAAAGGGAGAGGAAGGTCAGAACAAAACGAGACAATTAGGAAAGAAAGGAGAATTTATTATGGCAGAGCATGAAAAGCCGCAAGGTCATTTCTTCGCGGGATTTCTGATTGGTGGCATTTTGGGCGCATTGGCAGGCATTTTCTTCACACCGAAATCCGGAAAAGAACTGAGGTCAGATCTCAAGGAGAAAGGGAGTGGGGTTTTAAAGGATGGGAAGGAAATTTATGCTGATGCCAGCACGAGAGCAAAAGAGATCATCAAGGAAGCCAAGCGTCAAGCGAAGGAGTTAAAGAAAGAAGCCGATCGACATCTCTCAGAGGCCCGCCAGAAGGCGAAAGAGATTTTGGCCCATGTTGAGAAAGAGGAGGCCGAAGCCGGTGAATCGGAGAAAGGAGACACAGGAGGAAGCGAAGTCTGAATGGGAAGGAGATAATTATGAATCCAACGTTAGCAATGCTATTGTCCATCAGTGTTACCGTCATTGCGGCAATCCTGGTTTTGAGCCTCATCTTCTTGATTCCTGTTCTTCTCCAGGTCCATCGGACAGCCCATGAAGTAGAGAAAGTGATCGATTTTGTGCGTCTCCAGGTGGCTCCTGTGAGTCACGACGTCACCGCTATCTCTCTAGAGGTCAAAAGTGTCATCCAGTCGATCCATCGGCAAGTAAATCGGGTCGAGAGTGGGATTGAAACCGCGCATGAAATGGCGCTCCATGTCAAAGAGTTTCAAATCGAGGTTCAACGCAGGATTGAGGACCCTTTGGTTCAGCTTGCCGCAGTCTTGCTGGGCGTTAAACGAGGTGTTGAGGCCATTGCCGGTATTTTTTCGCGCTGAATGATTTAGGTCGTGGGTGAGAAATCAAGCATACGGAAAGATCACTCGGGAGTTCAGAAGAGGAAAAGTTAGATGCACAGTTGAAGGAATGGAACGCGCGGATCGCTCTGCTCAAGGCCGAGGCGGAGAATGCCAAGGCCGACGCGAAGATCGATTACTACAAGAGCATCGGAGACTTGGAGTACAAACACGATGAGGCCAAGACGAGGCTGCAGGAATTGAAGACCGCCGGCGATGAGGCATGGGAAGCCGTCAAAGCTGGCGCGGAAAAAGCCTGGGCTGAAGTCACGACCGCCTATCACGACGCGACCTCAAAGTTCAAATGAGGCAGGGCCGCTGAACGTATCCGTTTGACGGTATCCTGTTTTCTGTCCAATTGAACGGACATAAGTTGATAACATCAGTGTTCACAAAAGGAGGCTACCTAACATGCAAATCAGTATATCCCCACAGCCGGTGGTTGCTCTAATCGCGGGAATCGTGATTCTCATTGCCCCGAGACTTTTGAATTATATCGTTGCCATTTATCTCATTGTATTTGGCATCTTAGGATTGGTCCGAATGTAACCAGACCGAAATCCAACAGAAGGAATATCATGAAATCAGGCACAAGAGACGAGGCAGAAGGCAAGTTGGACCAAGTGAAGGGTAAGATCAAGGAGATCGCCGGAAAAGTCATCCTGAATCCTGACTTGGAAGCCGAAGGCAAAAAGGAAAACAAAACCGGCAAAGTTCAGGAAAAAATCGGTGAGATCAAGAAGGTCGGTGGTAAGTAAAAGGCTTCCATAAAAGGGATTTTGGAGGCGTTAGAGAGGTGGCGAAGATGCTTTGGACCCTATTTGTAATTCTCTTAATTTTGTGGTTGCTGGGATTCGTGACCGGCCACACGGTGGGTGGATTCATTCATATCCTGCTGGTCATCGCCATCGTCGTGGTGCTGATCCAGGTTATTCAAGGAAGAAGGTAGTGGTAGCGATTTGGACCCTTGCCGGAGAGGAAAACCCTCTTCGGCCAAAATTAATAGAAAGTCCCGGCGGCTAACCATCTCAACTGCAAGCGATGCGAAAGAGAAATCTGAACCATATGGCAAAACGAGGTGAAGACATGAATGAAGAGAGCAGGAACGGCAGTTCGAAAGGTGACGTTATGAGATGGGCCGGTATCGGGCCGGAGCTTGTTGAGCTCGTGATGGAGTTTATCGAAAAGCCCGAGATCCTCTTTTCAATGTCTTCCGAAAGACGCTGCGAAATTGAAAATCAGATGGACGCAATTCTATCTTCGTTTGAGCCGTAATAAGTCATACACCACACAACCTTTAACGGTTCTGGTCAAAGAACTTCCAAAAAGAGGAGACGAAATGAATGCAACCAAAATGTTTGCAATCGTGCTAATCGTGGCCGGTGTGCTGGGATTGGCGTACGGCAGTTTCAGCTACACCAAGGAGACCCATGAGGCCAAGCTGGGCCCGATCGAGCTGTCGGTAAAGGACAAGCAGACGGTCAACGTCCCCGTTTGGGCCGGCGTGGGGGGAATAGTGGTTGGCGGCGCGCTCCTGTTTTTTTTTAGAAAGAAGAAATAGTTCCAAGAAGGTTCAGGTGGATAATTGACGAATGGAAAACACCCTCGTTTGAGAATCTCATCCTTTTGGCAAAGAAACCCTGTCCCTGCGTTTAAAGAAAGAGGCTTTCGCGCCTGATAGTCCAGCCTACGGCGCATTGGTATTGTGAAGGACACCACCACCACCTTTAAGCGAATCAAGGATGCAACCCGGCGGTAAAATACCCTTACGGTTCGGGGTCAGGAAATTTGCCCGCCGTCTGGCCCGGGAAAAGGGCAAAGCGGTGCTGGACCGGTTTGTGTTCAATGCCTTTGCCCGTCAGGGCTGGATG